>JAIPJS010000001.1:0-300000 GCA_021734025.1 Candidatus Neomarinimicrobiota bacterium | reverse complement strand
AATCCGTGCCGTTTCAGCGAATCCCGGCTTGCCGGGATCAGTGTGCTATTGTTTTATCCGAATCTAACTGCTACGCATGGATTTGCCAACGGGGAATTTTGTATTCTTTCCAATCATTCAGTCGTCCCTGGCGGGACTTTCTTGTTTATGGTACCATTATTCCCCGGGCTAGCGCCCGGGGCTGAAAGCGATCCGTCCCGTTCGGGACGGATAACCCATGGCTATCTTGACCAAAGAGTCCCGGAGGGACGATTGCATTTAGCCCGCCACGTCAGTGGTGGGACACCGGACATTAATAAACCAAAGTCCCGCCAGGGACGACTGTAACCCCCCATTTTCACTGGGAATGTTCTCCCGCAAATGTTAAACTTTCCTCAATTCATTTAACCCTCACACGGCCAAAATCCATTGACTGATTTTCGTTTCATACGCAGCACTTTATTGATGAAGGCACAACATCTCATCCTCGCGGTGGGTTTTGCTCTTTTCCTGGGCACCGTCGGCTGCAATCAATCAAAACAGATTGATGCGACTCCCCGGATTTCCGCCGTTGGCGATGGCTGGGCGAAGAACTCCGTCAACGCCGTGATTTTCAGGAAGAATTCGCTGGTGACGCATCATAGGACCCAATTTATCGCTTACTACGATTCTGCGGAGAATGTCATCCTTGGCAAGAGAAAGGTCGGTACGGACGAGTGGACGCTTCGGAAAACCCGATACTTGGGAAACGCCGAGGATGCGCACAATTCCATCAGTATGATGGTGGACGGCGACGGTTACCTCCATATGGCGTGGGATCACCATAATACACCACTGCGATATTGTCGGAGTGAAAGTCCCGGTTCGCTGGAGATGTCGGACGAATTGGCCATGACTGGAAAGGCCGAGTCCAGGGTGTCTTATCCGGAGTTTTACCGGCTGCCGGATGGTGATTTGCTTTTCTTTTACCGGGATGGTGAATCGGGTCGTGGAAATCTGGTCATCAATAAATACGATGTAGAAACTCAAGAGTGGACGCAAATCCAAGACAACCTGATCAGCGGTGAGAGCGAACGAAACGCTTATTGGCAGGTGTGTGTGGGCGCGCAGGGTGCGATTCATATCTCCTGGGTCTGGCGCGAAAGCCCGGACGTAGCCAGCAATCACGATCTCTGCTATGCGAAATCGACGGATGGTGGCGTTACCTGGATGCGTTCGACCGGTAAAGAATATGCTCTCCCCATTACTGCTTCAACTGCCGAATATGCGCTCAAAATTCCGCAGCAGAGCGAACTCATTAATCAGACCTCTATGACTACGGATGCCGCAGGAAATCCATATATCGCCAGTTATTGGCGTGCGCAAGGTGATTCCGTCCCACAATTTCAGTTGGTCTACCGCCGGAACAATCGCTGGGAGCATCAGAACACCGGGTTCCGGGAGACACCGTTCAGCCTGAGCGGCGCCGGCACCAAGCAGATTCCCATCTCCCGTCCTCAGATCGTCGTCTCCGGAAAGAAGGCGGATATCAAAGCCTATATTATTTTCAGAGACGCGGAAAGAGGTAATCGTGTGTCCGTCGCGATGAACGGCGACCTTACAAAAAACGAGTGGGAGGTCATCGACCTGACGCACACCGGCTACGGTTCCTGGGAGCCAACTTACGATACCGAACTCTGGAAATCTCAGGGAATTCTAAGTCTATTCCTGCAAAACGTTACACAGATAGACAGCGAGGGATTGGCCAAAGTTTCAGCCCAGCCAGTGAAGGTGTTGGACTGGCGGGTGGAATGACCAGGTTTAATCCCTTTAATAGAGTGACGCCATGGCGTCACTCTACGCAAGATGTTTTCGTGGATCACAAAAAAATGAAATACTTCGGTAGAGACGTTTCATTCCTGTCCCGAATCGTCTGGGAAACGTCTCTACATACTTGAGAAACACTAAACCGAGAGAAAAACCATGAATCCCAAATCATCTCACAGAGTCTTCCCCATTCTTTTCTTCACCGTCTTACTAGGTGGATTACTCATTCGGTGCCAGTCCCAGCAGTCATTGCAGCAAACCATCGACACCAACTTCTCCGTGGCGGCCGATCAATACCGCCACATGATGGAGCTGCTCCCGGACGACCGGTTTCCACAGAACTATGATTACAATACCGGAGAGATGGAAACCAGCGGCTCCGGCTGGTGGTGCAGCGGTTTCTATCCCGGCACCTTGTTCTACCTGTACGAGGAGACCGGGGCCGAAGACTTGTACAATGAGGCGACAAGAATACTCAGCCACCTCGAAAAAGAGCAACACAATACCTCCACCCATGATCTGGGATTTATGATGTACTGCAGCTTTGGCAATGCGCATCGCATCAACCCGAAGCCGGAGTATCGCGAAATCCTGATCAACAGCGCCAAATCGCTCTCGACCCGGTTTAATCCGACAGTCGGCTGCATAAAGTCGTGGGATTCTGATCCAGACGACTTCCTGGTGATCATCGACAATATGATGAATCTGGAGTTGCTGTTCTGGGCGACCGAAGCAACCGGCGATTCTTCTTTCTATGATATTGCCGTCACTCATGCGAACACGACTATCGAGAACCATTTCCGCGAGGATACCAGTTCCTGGCATGTGCTGAATTACGATCCTGATACCGGTGAAATCCAGGAGAAGCGCACCGCCCAGGGTTACTCGGACGAATCGGCGTGGTCCCGGGGACAGTCGTGGGGATTGTATGGGTTTACGGTTACCTACCGGGAGACCGGGGACAAGAAATATTTACGACAGGCGGAGGGGATCGCCAATTTTCTTCTGAATCATCCGAATCTGCCAGAGGACAAAATCCCGTATTGGGACTATAATGCCCCGAACATCCCGGATGCCAAGCGTGATGCCTCTGCGGGGGCGATCATGGCTTCTGGTCTGCTTGAATTGAGCCAGTATGCGTCTCCGGAGGATTCGGCGACCTATTTCGCGACCGCGGAGACGATTATCCGGACGTTATCGACGGATGAGTATATGGCGAATGTCGGTACCAACGGCGGATTTATCCTGAAACACAGTGTTGGTAGTAAGCCGGCAGATTCAGAAGTAGACGTCGCCATCACCTATGCGGATTATTATTTCGTGGAGGCGATGCGGCGGTATCAGGATTTGACTGTGGAGTAGACGAGTCTGATTTCAGTCGTCCCTGGCGGGACTTTGCGATTTTTCATCAATTCAATCCCCGGGATAAATCCCGGGGCTGAAAGCATTCCGTCCCTGCCGGGACGGAAACCCATAGGAATTTCCACCGGATAGTCCCGAAGGGACGGTTGCATTTAGCCCACCACGTCAGTGGTGGGTATGCGTGATCTTAGAAACCGCAAAGTCCCGTCAGGGACGATTGGCATTTCTTACTTTCCGCCAAACTTCATCAAAAATCCGCCATATCCAGATAAATCTACGGAATACTGCTTGCCCCCGGATAATTCCACTTTCTCCTGACGAAAATCCCGGTTGGTCTCGCCGTCGGCGATCAACATGCCTTCGGTGGAAGCGAGAAATGACAGATCCAGGGTCACCTCTTTTTGCCGGTCTTCCCCGTTAATCCCGGCGACATACCAGGCATTCCCCTTTTTCCGGGCCAAGACTGCCAGTTTTCCGGGATAACCTGCGACGAATTCCGTCTGATCCCAGGCTACCGGAATTTCTTTCATCACCCGCTTCACATAAGAAGGAACAGAATTCATCCCTTTCGGGATGGCGGCGAAGTGTTGGACTCCGGAATGAAAGATAACCCCCGTGGCCAGCTCAAAGGCATTGGAGGTTCGCCGCTCAATGTTCGGAATCTCAGAAAATCCGACTGGTGTAAAGTCCATGGGATCGAACACATTCCTCGTAAACGGGATCACACACGATTTCATCGGCTGGCGGTTAGCATTCTGCTGTTCGAAAGTGACGAACTCGAATCCCATGATCGATTCCATGGTCACCAGATTCGGATATGTCCGCTGCCATCCCCTGGGGAGCGTGGTTCCGTGACAGTTCACCACTAGGTCATACTTCGCCGCATCCGTGAAAATATCCTGGTAGTATACCATCATGGAACGGGCATCCCCGCCAAAGAAGTCCACCTTGATTCCGGCGATGTCCATCTCCTGCAGCTTGGTGAACTCCGCTATTCTACTATCATGGGTCAGCAGTTTATCTCTGGGAGTGTACGGAGTCGTATTCCAGCTGCCAGCGGAGTTGTACCACAGAAGGAGTCCGACACCTTTATCCTGTGCGTATGCCGACAATTCCGCTATACCGTCATACCCGATGTTTCGATCCCAGTCCGCGTCAACGAGACAGTACTCCCATCCCATCTCGGCGGCATAATCGATGAAACGTTTTTGGGTATCGTAATTGACCGAGTTATCCTTTAGCATGACCCAGCTCCAGGACGCACGGCCCGGCTCGACGAAGGAGAAATCAGCCTCAACTGGCGGATCGGCTAAATCCGTTCCCAGAGTCGATTCAGCAATGGTCTCCAGATCGCCGATTGCGATAATCCGCCAGGGGCTGGACATGGGTAAAGTTCCGACCGGTTTAGCCCCGCCATCGGGAAATGACTCTACGACAGTGGGATAAACAATACTGAATTGCTGCGCTCCGGGGACATACGAAATCCGGGATCCACAGTAGTTATATCCGGGTGCTGTTTCTGAAATCAGTATCCAGGTCTCACCGGTTTTAAACAGTGCAGGATACACCCATCCGTGGGGATTATCCGGCAGCTCCCTGATATTCACATCGTGTATATAGTGCTCTTCGTAGCTGGGATTGGATTTTTGCCAACCGGACTTCGGTTCGGCCAGCGGCTGTATCCAGGCGTGGGTTTCTTCTAAAAACCGAAAGGTCGTATACTCTTTCAGAATCGTCCTCACATCCGGAGTCTTTTCCGGAAAGTGGTACCGAAACGCCACGCCATCATTGGAAACCTGAAAAATGATGTCCAACGGATTCCCGGCATCATTTCGCAGGTGAAAAACACGCCGGTTGGCCTGATACCGGATTTCCGACTGCTTGCCGGTGCGCATGGAGTATTTGTCATCGACCGGAGTCACCGCCGATGCCGTATCAACTCGGAGTGCGGTAAACAGATCGGCATCCATACGCTCAACACCCAGTCGGCTATTCTCAAGAACTGTTGTCCCCTGATAAGCCACCGAATAGTACGCAAATTGATCTCCGCCAACCTCAAAGGTGACGACTATACCCTGATCCGGACTCACAATCCTATAAGATCTTTCACCATCCTGCGCAAATCCCGGCATTCCCGCCACCAAAATAATGACTAAAATGATACCCCAGCGTTTCATCGCATAACTCCTTACAAAAAACTCCCGCTCCGGATTGGGATCGGAGCGGGAGTTTTATTTTTTGGCCGAACTTGGTTATCAATCATTTTCGCACGTGTGTAGAGACGTGCCATGGCACGTCTCTACATTGGGCTGCTAGTTTCTACAGCTGCACCTTAAACAAAGTAATGCTCAGCGGTTCGACTTCCACTGTATTCGTCAAATCGGTGTTCCCGGCTTCTTCGATATCGACGTTCCGTTCTTCACCGGGGACGTTATAGGCCCGCGGATCGTGGTCATCACTGGTGATTATCCACGTAGTCGCGTCGCTGGCTGGATCGATCCCCTCGAAGTTGAGATCGACGCTCTCTTTGTTCATGTTGACGACGCCGATAGTCAGGGCGTTTCCATCTTTGGTAAGCGCCGCGCTGATGTCGACATTTTTCGCACCATTCTCAACCATTACCGGCGTCTTGCCGAACTCCTTGCGGTACAGCATCAGTGGCAACCCGGTAGTGGCAAACTCTGCTTCGGTTTTGGTGGTCTTAATGGCGCCGATGACGTTCACCGTCTGGGCATAATTAGCCCCCCAATAGATATCGGAATTGCGGAAATATTCGTGCAGACCGGCTGCGATACCGAGCGCATCTTTGAGATGATACCGGACACCCAGTTCGCCGTAGCGATACGGGCCGTACCAGTAGTTCCATTCGTCCAGGGCAACTTTGATATCCTTCTCGGCGATGCCGGGGATCTCTTTCCGGAATTTCCGGTGGTAATCGGCAATCCGCTTGATGTTGCCCGTAATCTGTGCCACGTGCGCCGGAATATCACTGGTATCGTTCCACGCATAGAAGTGCTCGCTCATGAGATCCATGTGATCTGCGCTGTTTTCCAGCATTTCCCGTGACCATTCGCCATCATCGCCTATCTCACCGACACCGATAGTGGTGATGGAGGGATCAACTTCGCGCATTTTTTCTTCAACCAGGTTATGCTTCAGCACATAATCATCGATTTCCATGTAACCCAACTGCCAGCGACCAAACATTTCGTTCCCCACACACCAGTATTCCACATCATACGGTTCCGGATGGCCGTTCCGGGCACGCCATTCTCCGTATTCCGTTGAAGGATCACCGTTGGCATACTCAACTTCAGCCGCAGCCGAATAGGCATCGCCAAAACCGGTATTTACGGCAATCATCGGCTCGGTATCCAGGAGTCTGCAAAGATGGATAAACTCATCCAGCCCCATATCGTTGGTCTCGATACCCGTCCACGCCGGATTCGTCCGCGTAGGACGTTTATCTCTGGGCCCGATACCATCCCGCCAGTCATATCCGCTGACGAAATTTCCGCCGGGCCAGCGATAAACCGGCGAGTCAAGTGCCTGCAGGAGTTCGAAGGTATCCCGCCGAAAACCGTCGATATTATCTGCCGGCATAATTGAAGCCGTGGCGATCTTCAGAGTTCCCTGACCTTTCGCGGTAATCTCCAGCCGGGCGTTGTCGGTACTTGCCCCGGCAGTGAACATGAACGGCACCTTCACGTATTCTTCGTACACTTCTTCGATGACATGCGATTCACTGCCGCCATCCCATGCCAATGAGACTGTCACAGGGCCAACGTCACTTCCACCGGATAAAATAACATATCCGCTGTACTGCTTATCCTCCACCACGCCGAGTTCTCCCTGGAAAATCCCGACTGCGTCGCTGCCGGCCACGTTGATATGTGGTGTGTGTCGGCCGACATAAGAATTCTCCTTTACCATGGTGACCGTGCCTTCCGGCCCGATAACCTGCCACGGAGAAGCATTCAACACCCGCGCCTGCCGATCGGTTATGCGCCAGATGGCGTCTTCGCTCTCGGCCGGCACCGGATAGTAAAATTTGCGATCTTCCAGCATCTCGGCCCAGATGCCGCCATAGATGCATTGTCCAAGGTGCTCTATGAACTGGCCATAGATATACTTACTGATCTCCTCGCGCGTTTCTGTCTGATCGATAGTGACCGTTGCCGGCTGACTAAAGGCGCTGGTCACAAACAGAAAGCTGAGGCAGAACAGTACTGCCAGTTTCGTGCGTGATAATTCCCTCATGAATCCTCCCTTGCTGTGGTTCGCTCTGACATTTTGTTTACTTGTTTTCCCTGTTTATCTCTAATCTTCATACAATTTACTCCACAGGCACCCTGATGATAGTGAACGATAAAGGTGCAAATTCATACTCAAAATCCGGCCCGGTCACCGATGCCGTAAACTCTTCCGGATAAATCTTCTTCTGGTTATCGATGGTATTGAAGTCCTTCAGCGATCCGGACTTTAAGATGATGACTTTCGCCTCACCCCCAACCTCACCGGCGCCGCTGAGGTTGACGGATGTTTTCTGTGCCTTCTTCGTTGCATTGGCTACTTTGATAATGACCTCACCAGCATCTTTATCCAGCTGAGCGCTGGCGTGGAGGCCTTCAATTCCGTCGCTCGTCTTAGGCTTATCATCTACAGTCGCGGTCAACATATGCGTTCCCGGATTAGTACTGAACATCTTATGGACGTAATAGTTGGCGCTGCCGAACACATCAAGGTTATTAAAATAGATCAGATCCGGCTTCCACTGCCAAGCATCCAGGTGCCCGAACAGCGGTGCATACGATGACAGCCGCACCAGGTCGGCGTTCCTCTCAAACCCTATAAGAAACGCGGCTTCGTAGAGTGCCGTCCGCCAGGTATTCTCGTTATCCGGACTGGCCACACCGACGCTCTGGGCGCCGTATTCACCGACGAACAGTTTGGGACCGCTCCGGTCGTAATCGTCGTACCAGTCCACATTTTCCAGATAGAAGTCCGGCGTCCGGTAGAAATGCTCATCCACGATTTCCGGATCGAGCTTCATCCATTGTTTCCAGAGATAGTCTATTTCTTCTTCCCCGTTGGGGAATATCGTGGCATCCGAGCCGGTGGCCGCAACGATCTGTATGTCCGGATAATGCGCCTTGATGGAATCGACAAACGGTTTATACCGTTCGATGTACTGCGGGCCCCACTGCTCGTTACCGGCGCCCAGCATTTTCATGTTAAACGGTTCGGGATGTCCCATCTCCGCACGGACACTCCCCCACTCACTGTCTGCGGGGCCGTTGGCAAATTCGATGAGATCCAGGGCATCCTGGATATACGGGCCGAGTTCATCCACCGGGACTAACTCGCCGGTGTTAAACTGGCAGGCCATCCCGATATTCAGGATTGGCATGGGCTCGGCGTTTAAATCTTCGGCGAGCTGGAAATATTCGTAGTAGCCGAGTCCGTAGGATTGATAGTAATCCGGAGCCGGCTTGTGTTGGAATTCGAAGTTCCACCTGTTGATAGTCACCACCCGTTCGTCCAGCGGGCCGATGGTGTTTTTCCATTGATATCGCTGGGACAGGTCAAATCCTTCTACGATACATCCACCGGGGAAACGCAGAAATCCCGGCTTCATGTCTTCCATCATTTTTACGAGATCCGGACGGAGTCCGTTTTCCCGATCTTTGTAAGTATCGTGCGGAAACAGAGATACCATGTCGAAATCCAGTTTGCCGGTGCCTTCCACCCAGAGATTCATGGTGGCTTTTGCAGCAGTTTCAGTGGCAGTCAACTCGGTTTCATAGGTCTTCCATTTCCCCGCTTCAAAGCCGGAGACTTTACCCTTACCGATAACTTTCCCCTCGCTATTGATAATTTCCACGCGCAGAGCGGAGATGCTTCCCTCGACCTTTCTGGCCTGAATGGTGAAGTCAAATCCGGCGCCTTTCCGGATCCCCATGCCCCGGAATCCTTCATTATTCAGCCCGAAGCCACCACCGGTCTCTTTAACCCGGAACTGGGCATAGTTGGGATTCCGGGGCTGTTTATCGTACCGATAGAGCAAAACATCCCCTTTAGCACCATCTTTTCGGAGAATTTGCCATCCCATCATGGGGCGCTCGAACTCAAAAGAGCGATTTTTCACCTTTTCCGGATAGAGCCCGCCGTCACCGGCGAAGTTGATATCCTCGATAAATAGTCCCCACATAAGAGGACTAATATCCACTGCGGGATCATCTTCTACCTCGACGGTTATCCTGGGAACGGCTCCCAGGCTAACTGTCACGGTAGCCATAACTACAGTGACTAGTATGAGTTTAAGAACGCGATCGATTTGCATGCGAGTTGCCTGCCTTTCTTTAGGTATGTGTTTCGCTATATTTCTGAAGACCTATCATCAAAATTTATTGTCTAATATTACCTCGAAATCCGATTCTACAATATCCTCTTCCAATTTAACTATTTTAATTCGTCCTTTTGTCTTGACACCCTTGTGTGGAACACCTGGACACTAAAAGGACTTAAAAAGTCAAGGCTGCGCATTTCATTTCGACCATGCTTACGGCTCTTTCCAGGCCAGAATCAGAACTCCCTCCTCATCTACTTTTTTTGCGTTAATTATTACCGTTTTCATTCTCTCGTAATCTGGTCAACAAACAAAAGCACCAGTCAAACAGCTGATTTTGGCTTTTCTTCCAGTCGCCGAGCATGAAGGCGAAATGAAATGCGAGGCCAAATAATTTTTACTCATATTATCAGATTACATCCCCATTTATCTATTTATCCAATCAATTCGACGGCAAACCGTCCACGGACGGCCAACCTTCGTCTTCCCATTGAATTTCGGAGATCCAGAGTTTGGCATTTCCGTCATCTGAGACATCGTATCCGTGGAATATCAGATAATCTGTTCCATCAAAGGTGTAGGCCGCCTGATGTCCAACGGCCGCCCATTCCGCGTTGCCTTTGGCTACCAATGTGCCGCCGCCGTGAATCATCTTTTGGTTGGCGCGGTCAAGATACGGGCCGGTAATATCCTTGGAACGCCCGACCTTGATTTTATAGGTACTCTCTTCGCCACGGCAGCAGCGGTCCATGGAGACAAAGAGATAGTACCAGCCGTTTTTCCGAAAGATGAACGGTGCTTCTATGGCGCCGTTTTCCATATTCCGGTTCATCTCCAGGATTGCCTCCGGGTAGAGTATCTCATAATTCAGTTCAGGATTTGCGGCATCACCGGCATCTCGTTCGTCCAGCTTCCAGTAGCGATGCCGGGCGGCGATGGTGTGCCATTCTCTGGCATTGCCTTCTGCCACATGGATTAAATCATCCTGCATTTTGACGATTTTGAGTCCCATCCAGAAGGAGCCGAAACTGAGCCACGGCGTGCCGTCCTTATCGAAAGCGAGATTCGGATCGATGGCGTTCCACATATCACGACCGGGGATCGATTCTATCACTTTACCGTGATCCACCCACTCAAAATCAGGATCATCAGGATGAAGGGTGGTATTCGTCGCAACGCCCATGGCGGAGCGATTCCGCCCAAACGCCGAGACCGAGTAATAAAGATAATACGTACCGTCGTGAAAAGCGATATCCGGCGCCCAGATGTGGTTCCGAAATCCAGGTAACATCTCCATTACCCAGTCCGGTGCAGCGTCGAATACCTGGTCTTCCTCTTTCCAGCTTTCCATATCGGTGGAGGACTTTACCGAGATACCCCGTCCGGTGTGAAAGATGTAATATGTGTCGTCCTGTTTAATCATCACCGGATCGTGGACTCCGACGTCTCTGGGCTGGGCGTTGGTGATTCCTCCGGACAAAAAGCAGGCGAAAATTATCATAGCAACAATTTTTTTGATCATGATTCTCCTCAGAAGGTCGAAATTAATTCTCGCTCAATTGCACTCGGAATTATGCTAAGTGTTGCGTATTGCGTATTACGTATTGCGTAAGGTTTCCTTTTTCTGTCGGTAACCGCTCCATACGTCGCCAGCAGGTTGCGTAAATGTCTTTTCCAGCTTTCCATCTTTCCAGGCTCCTGTCTCCGGCCTCCAGTTTCCAATCTTTTCCGCAATAGGCATTGTCATTTATTTTTTAATCAATCTTCATTCTACATTTTTTTTTAATCCTAGCACCGTCACCGACGCTTTGAGCGATCAGCGACGGAAGTGCTTCCCTTATACCTTATACCCTATACCATTATACCTTATCCCATCTTTCCTATCTCCGGTCTCTGGCTACACGTCTCTTTTTTCATTTCAAGGGCCAAAACCTGCTAAAGCAGGAACTACCAACCGGTTGTTCCTATACCCTATACCCTACTTTACTGTAACCTGCGGCCAGCCGTCGTCATCCCAGGTCATTTCCATGATGAGCAGCTTGGAGTTTCCGTCGTCGGACAGGTCATAGCCGTGAGCGATGAGATAATCTTTGCCATCGAAGGTGTAGGCCGCCTGATGCCCGATGCCGGCGTAATCCTCGTTCCCGCCGACAACCAGCGTGCCACCGCCGTGAATCATCTTTTGTCCGGCTCTGTCCACGTAGGGCCCGGTAATATCCTTGGAGCGGCCAACCACGACTTTGTAGGTGCTCTCCTCGCCGGCGCAGCAGCGATCCCAGGAGACGAAGAGGTAATACCAGCCATTCTTCCTGAAAATGAACGGGGCTTCCACGTCTCCGTTCTCTGAATTCCCGGCAGCTCGCTCATCCAGCTTCCAATAGCGGTGCCGCGCAGCAATAGTATGCCATTCCAGAGATGTATCCGTCACGACGGAAGTCAGATTATCCTGCAATTTCACCAGTTTCATCCCGAGCCAATATGAGCCGAATGTGAGCCAGGGAGTTCCATCCTCTTCGAACGCCAGATTCGGATCAATTGCATTCCAGAGATCTCTCCCCGGCACGGATTCAACCACCGGGCCATGGTCGATCCATTCGTAATCCGGATCGTCCTGGTGGAGGGTGGTATTGGTCGCAACACCTATGGCTGACGTATTTCTGCCAAAAGCCGACACGGAATAGTAGAGATAGTATTTCCCGTCATGGTACGCAATGTCCGGGGCCCAGATGTGTCCGCGAAACCGCTCAATGGAATTCAGGGCCCACTCCGGCGGATCCTCGAAAACACGACCGGCGTCCTCCCAGGTGACCATATCCTCGGATTTTTTAATGGAGATTCCCCATCCTGTGTGAAAAATGTAGTACGTACCGTCCTGCTGAATCATCACCGGATCATGGACTCCAATGTCACCCTGTTGAGTAATACCCTTTCCAGGCAGTACAATCAGCAGTACAATGGTGAACAATACACACAACCCTAATCGATGAATCCTTAACCCGGTGTTACTTTGACTTTCCATCCTGCCCTCATCTTTCATAATGATTACATACACTAACCCCAATGGAAATTTCACGCTTATCCAAAGGAGAAACATTACCCATCATCATTCTCCAAAAGCGATAGAGCATAATTCAGATTATTTTTTGCGCTGTACAGATCGGGGTCGAGTTCTAATGCCTTTTTAAAGTGTGTGATGGCTTCCTCAACTTTTCCGGCATTCAATAACTGTGCCCCCAGATTATTGTGAATACTGGGATTGTTCGGGTTGAACCGTATCGCTCCTTCGAGCTGGGTGATAGCCTCGTCATTGCGTCCCACCCGGCTGAGTGCGCCGGCGAGATTCCCGCGCGCCGCGAGATAATCAGGGCGACTTTCCACGGCCTTTCGAAAGTGCGGAATTGCCTCGGCAAATTTACCCTGCTGAACCAGGGCCAATCCCAGATTGTTTTGCACCTCCGGCAGGTCCGGTGATAGTTCCAATGCGCGCTTATAATGGTTTTCAGCCTCGGGGTAATTCTCCCGCTTAAACAATAACGTTCCCAGGTCTATATGCGCCTTAGTATTTTCCGAACCGAGTCGCACCGCCTCCGACAAATATTTAATAGCTGAGTCCGGGTGTCCCGTATTCTCGTACAAATTCCCGAGCATTAAATAGGCCTTTGGGGAATTCGGTGTACGGTGAATTGCTTCGCGGAGGCGCATCACCGCCTGGTCTCTCTGCCCTGTTTCTGAAAGGTATTGTGCATACCGGATGTAGAGATCGGTCATCTCTTCCGGAGTCAGGTGGGCCTGGTTATAATGCGTATGAGCTTCTTCATACCTGTCCTGTTGCTCAAGAATTCGCGCTATATTGAAATGCGCCTCTGTGAAACCGGGTTTGAGCTCCAATGCTTGCTCAAACCGGCCAATAGCATCATGGAGTTTCCCCTGACGTGCGTAAGCCATTCCGAGATTATTCTGGGAGAGATAGTCGTACGGAAAGCGCTCCAACACAAACCGGAACTGCTCCTCTGCGAGGTCAGGCTTATTCCTCGCCTCCAGGAGAAAGAGTCCGTAATTTTTCCGCAGAATCCAGTCCTGTTCATTAAGAGCAATTGCCTGTTTATATTCATTTTCTACTGTGGCCAGCCGAACATCTGCGCGTAACCGGTTTTGCTTTTGTTCCAGGTTCGCCTCCGCCTCCCGAACAGCCTCCTCGTTATCCATCCGGTTGGCAAACGCCGGGGACTGCAACCTGTTCAGGATTTCCCGTTCTATTCGCACCTGATCATAGAGTGTAAATGCCAGACGATTTTCACATTCCTCCTGAGTCAGCACTTCCCCGGACTCTCCAAGGTCAAGCAGTTCGGCAGCCTGTTTCGCCAACTTTTTAGCGAGGAGATAATTTCCACGAAAATTCATGTGGACATGGTCATAAAACAGGTTTTCCCCGGGGATGCCATCGTCTGAGTCGGATTGGAAAATGTTTGTCGCATTCGTTAAGGCGGCAGTCTTTTCACCAAATCCTTCTGCAACTTCCTCAACGATCTTATTGATACGGCTGTCAGCACGGAACCGCAGCGCGTCCCGGTCGCGCGCCCTTATATAATGTGCTTTGGCAGAATCGTTCTGGTTCACCTCTGTATGGCTCTCTGCCAGCCGGAAATGCAGATCGGCATAAACTCCATCAATTTTGGCAGCATCCTGGTAGAGACCGATTGCACTTTCGTAATCTTGAGATTCCTCTGCCGATAATCCCTGCTGATATAGATTTTCCCATTGAAGCAAGGACGCGCTGTCCACTTGGTTGGAATGCAGTGCAGCAAACGGCGGGCAGCCCTGCAGGTTTGTTCCAACAGTTGAAAGGATCACCTTTGCTCCGACATCGGTTCCGGCCTCTGAAATATCCTGCAAATTCTTTTGAAAATGGTTGTATACGTTTTCCATCCGTGGATCGGAGTGACGAATCCGGTTAGCAGTGAACATATCTACGCCGCCCCATGTCTCCTGTTTTACTTCTCCTGATTGCAGCCCGCGGCTGATATCGTTTACCATTTGCCCAATCTTTGTAGATTTCAGGAAAATATTGGCGCGGATGAGTCCCAGATTCGCCGCGAACGGGGCGAATACTGTTCCCGGGCCGTACGGCCCGATCACCTCGTTATTGCCGAGGTACACAATCAGCACATCCGGCTCCAATTTGGCGATATCTCTGGCAATCGGCAGTACAACATTGCTGTTAATCGCCGTAATCGCCGCATTGATTACCCGGATCTTCCTTTCCTGATATTGATGTTGCAGCAGTTCCTCCAGGATACGACTGACCCCAAAGGAATAGTCCGGATCGCCCATAGCGGCTGAGGCCCCCAGCACAACGATACGAAATTCGTCAGGCGATTTATCGATCGGTATAGCCAATCGTTGCGCCGGACGGGCTAATTCCCTGGGGAAAAACCGATAACTGAATTGTGTATTATCGGTGAAAAATTCCTGGCCGTTGATTGTCTGCTTCACCAAAAAGTCCGGAGAATATCCGTAGCCGGTAATTCTTAATCCGGCCTCAAGCAGGAGCAGTAAAATGAGCGGGATAATAACTATCAGTACAAAGGTAAACAGCCAGCGTTTTCCACGTGACAGGTTTTTCCCGGCATACTCCCTGGCTTTTGACACCGATTGCTCCAAATAAATAAAAAGTGGTTTTGAGATTGCACCGACTCATCAATTAACCGTGATGGGGCGCTTGATTTTAACAGAAAAACGATCTCAAAACCACTTTTTTAGTTCAGATTAACACTATTGAACTTCCAGCACCACCACTGACATGGCCGGAAGTGTTGCAGTCAACATTCCTTTGTTCAATTTAACGTTATCAAATTTTTCCGGTTTGACCACATCAGGATTGTCAAACGTATTGTGCGCATTCATATCTGATGCAGTCAGAACTCTGCCGGAGACCTTTTTGGCACTCATCCCCCGAAGGTCACACTCCAGGTCCGCAGATTCATTGGGGTTAAGGTTACAGACGGTGATATGCACTTTGCCGTCGGCATTTCTGGATGCAGAAGCGTTCAGGGTCGGGACAGAATTTTGTCCTGCTCCCATGCGACCCCAGAACCCTCGGCCTTGTTCCTCTTCAGAATCTGTTTCCAATGAATATGTTCCCGTTTCCATATCCAGCGGAAGCAGAGTCGCCTCCTGGTGGACCTTGTACATCTCGAATACGTGATACGTCGGCGTCAACACCATCTTTTCCTCGTCCGTCAGGATCATCGCCTGGAGGACGTTCACGGTCTGGGCAATATTCGCCATGGTAACCCGGTCAGCGTGCTCATTAAATATGTTGAGTGAAACGCCGGCTACCAGCGCATCCCGAAGGGTATTCTGCTGATACAGAAAACCGGGGTTGGTTCCGGGTTCCACCTCGTGCCAGGTGCCCCACTCACCAACGTACAGCCCAACCTGCTTCTGCGGATCATACCTGTCCATAATGGTGCTATGGTTTTCGATAATCTCATCAATCCGCAACGCCTGATTCAGGGTAACGAACCATTCCTGTTCGCCGAATTCGGTGGCAGATCGGCTGAGCTCCGGGCCGGAGCGATCGATAATCATCATATCGCCCAACATCTGGAAACCACCACGTGTTCGGGTGTAATAGTGCAGATCCATTGCATCCATAGACGGACGCCAACCGCTGGTGGTTTCCTTCATCAGGGTTTCGGTCCATTCGTAATCGGTGCTGTTCGGACCGCTGCCGATTTTCACCACATCGATATCGCCGTAATCCTCTACAAAGCTGGCGTACTGGCGAAATTCATCGGCGTATTGTTTGGCGGTCATATCGCCACCACAGCCCCACATCTCGTTGCCGATGCCCCAATACTTCACTTTCCACGGATCATCGCGACCGTTCGCCCGGCGAAGATCGGCCATTGGGCTCTTACCATCAAAATTGACGTATTCTACCCATTCGGCCATTTCGCGGACGGTTCCGCTGCCCATGTTTGCGCAGATTAGCGGTTCAGTATCCAGTTGCTCACACAGTTCCAGAAACTCATGCGTACCGAAATGATTATTTTCGGTCACACCGCCCCAGTGGACATTCACGATTGTGGGACGCTCTTCTTTGGGACCGATTCCGTCTTTCCAATGATAGGTATCGGCAAAACAGCCACCGGGCCAGCGCAGATTCGGGATATCGATTCCACGAAGCGCTTTCACTACGTCATTCCGGATACCGTTCGTATTTGGTATCGGGGAATCCTCCCCAACCCATATACCGCCGTAAATACACCGGCCAAGATGCTCGGCAAAATGCCCGTAAATGTGTTTACTGATAGTTTTTTCGCCAAGGTCGGCATTAATCACCATCTTGTTCGAAGCATCTGCAGCTTCCAGAGAATGTGGTCCCAGTAGTAATAAAACCACCGACAGAATAATCGCGCCTCCCGAAGCCAATCTGTGTGGCATCCAGGATCGGTTGTTCGTGGACTCCATAATCGTCCCTTTCCTTAAGTTGTGAATAACATGCACGGACGAGCGGATTCTGCTCACGTGCATTCTCGTATGTTACGGAACCGTTTTAGACTAATTACCGCACTTCAATCCCTATCAGACAGAGATATCACTTTTTAAGCGGAAGCACAAAATAACTAACCTTTGACGCCGGCTCCCTTGTGTCCACTCCCGAAAATGGTTGTTACTTAATTTTGCCCTTGATCATCGTGTATGAGTGCGGCGGAAATTCATAGGTAAAACTTTCGCCATTCGCCTTGAAGGACGGTTTTTCCACCGTTTGAACCGGCTCTTCATCAAAGTTATTCCGTGTTTTGATGTCCGGTCCATTCACTTCAAACACTTCAAAAGTCCCTGCAAATTCGCCGGTCTGGCTTATGACATCCGTCTCTATCGTGTTTTCCAGATGCCGGTTCACCACATTGATGACCACTGTATTGTCATCGTCATACGCAACAGAGACGTCCAGGTAGGGAACGTCTTCGTAATCCTCGGTATCGTAGGTCGCTACATCAACATACGCATCCAGGGAAGTCCCGAACGAATTGTTGGCAAACAATTGTACCGGATAATAGATTGTCTGGTGATACATATCCGTTTCATTGGTAAATATCGGCGCAATGACATTTACCAGCTGAGCCATATTCGCCATTTTTACAATATCGGCATTCCGTATAAACGCATTCATAAACTGTGCAATAACGATGGCATCTTCGAGGTTGTACTTCTCCTCCAGCGCATGACGTCCTCTGGAATCTTCTCCGCCGCGGGCGCGGTACCATACGTTGTATTCATCCCAGGCAACATAAATTGGCTCATTACGCTCAGCCTTGTCCAGCGCCGCCCCAATCTGTCCCCGGACAATATCCGTTCGTTTCTCGATTTCAAGCGGTGAAGCCACAAAGTTATAATAATTATTATCGTTATTTCTCACGTACAGGTGGAGCGCAATATAATCTACATATTCGACCAAGTAGTCCAGAATCGTAGCGTTCCAGTCGTGGGGACTGGCGCCTTCATAGAAGTTTGATGAGCCAGCGGCAATCAGCTTGATGCTGGGATCAGTCCATTTCATCAGTTTCGCTGCTTCGCGGGCAAATTTCCCGTAATCCGTGGCGTTCTTGTGCCCCATTTGCCACCACCCGTCCATCTCGTTACCGAGTGACCAGTACTTCACATTATGCGGCTCTTCGTGACCGTATTTTTTCCGTAATTCCGCGTAATATGGGCCAGATTCGATGTTACAGTATTCCACCCAACGACGGGCTTCGTCCAGCGTACCTGTCCCAAGATTCACGGCAAAATACGGTTCGGTTCCGAGCGCACGACAATATTCGATAAATTCATCAGTACCAAAGGTATTGAATTCCGGCGTACGCCAGGCTAAATCAGTTCGCTGCGGGCGATCTTCTTTTGGGCCGATTCCATCCTGCCAGTGATAACCAGAGACAAAATTACCACCCGGCCATCTAAGCAATGAAACATTTAAGCCCTTGGCCGCTTCCAGGACATCTTTGCGAAAGCCTTCCTCTGTTGAATTCTTAAAGTCAGGATCATAGATGCCGCCATAGATACATCTGCCGAGATGTTCGGCGAAATTTCCATAGATATGTTTATGGATGTCACCGATCTGACGCTCTGTATCGATCTTTATCCTGGCAGAGTTTACATCCGCCTGGGCAAGAACCAGCGACCCTATTAACAGAGAAATACTAAAAATAATTAACTTTTTTCCCATAGAAAACCCCCTCCGGTTAAGTGTCCTTTGACGTTCCTCGTTATCCCGTATCTCTTCGGATTACTGACTCAATTGCCTTTGAGTGACAGACTGCAAGACGTCGTTCTCTTGTCTCGTATTAAATTGCATATACCGCTCACCAACTGTTCACGCTATAGTCCCCCAGGCTCCCTCTGTATCTCAATTCCTTACCTCCATGATATAAAACAGACCCCGGCAAAATTGTATGCGTTATCTCATCTTCCTTTAAGAATCACTACAATCGGGCCGGGGTCTGCTTTTGGGAGGGCTTTTTTACAGCATAATTCTTTTCTCCCGTGAGAAGGATATACCACCTTAAAACATGTAATGTATCCATTCTCGTAAAGCCTCACATGCAACCGCATGTGAAAATTTATATCCGGTCAATTAAAACTGCAGACCGAATGAAAACCTGTTCACCGAGTCGAACAGATCAAACGCGCTGTATGCATAGTCAATCTTGACATTTATGCCCGCCAGGCTCTGTTTGAAACCGAATCCGGCAGTCAGGCTTTCTTCGTCGTAATTGAACTTGTATCCAGCACGGAGGGCAATCATATTGTTGTACCAGTATTCACCCCCAACATGCACACGTTCCGTATAGTCACGTGGATGGACCGCATCAATGGAAAGCACTAACGGATTCTGGTGACTCGGCATGACCAGATCCATGATGTTCATAGCGGTGCCGATATTGAAGGTCAGCGGCAGATCAAATGGCGTTTCCTCGTATTCGAATTGCGGCGAGAAATTCCGGATGCTCATGCCGATTCTATGGCTTTTGAAACCGGTGTAAAAGATAGTTCCAAAATCATAGACAAGACCGGACACTTCATTTTTGATCGATTCTCCGCCTGTCTCAACAACATTACTTCCCAGATGCTGGTAGGCATATTTAACTTGGCCACCGATACTGAAAGCCGCTGTCAGTGCGCGGGCATAACTTACACCAACAGCATATGCTCCGACATCGACGTTTCCTTCATCGGTATATCCCTGGGTATTATTGGCCACCATAGTACCTTCAATGTCACCATAATCGGCAAACACAGCACTCACACCGACAGCCCCGAAGATGCCGAGGTTTTTCACTACGGCAGCGGAGCTATAGTTAATATCGGCTATCCACTGGGTCATCCCGGACGTAAAGTCCAAACTTTCGTCCATATTTGCGATGCCAGCAGGGTTGTGAAATAGTGCATTGGCATCATTCCCTACCATGGTAAAAGCTCCGCCCATGGCAGATGCCCTTGCACTCGTGCCAATTTTGAGAAACTGGAGTCCGGTCTGCCCGACCTTTTTTATATCTGAATGGGCCGGGCTGGCCAGGCCAGCTATGAGTAAAGCAACTGTTAATATCTTAATAGCGTGTTTCATTGTCGTATAACCCCCGGTTTTTATTCCGGGCCTTACCTGGGTAAGGTTAGTGGTAAAGCCCGGAAAGTTCATATCTCATTCCGCACATACATCTTTACCTGACGATAACGAACTTCTTGTAAATGCTGTCACCGTCCGGAGTTTCAATATGTGCAATATAGATACCACTGACGACGATCTGATCATCCGAGGAGGTCATATGCCGGGTGACAAGTCTGCCCCACGGTTCATCACCAGATCCATCAGTATGCTCGAGAGTTTTCACCAAATCGCCGCTCTCAGTAAAAATCCTGATCGTACACTCAGGAGGCAGATTGAGAAACATTATTTTATCCGGCTCTCCTGGGAACTGCAACTCTGCTGCGGAGATATTGTATGGATTGGGTACAATCCGGATGTCTTCAAGGCTACTACCAGCGGGTCTGGTCAGATGCGCAGCCTGTGTGGTAATGTTCATCCATTTTCCACTTTCCATCACCTTGCTCTGACCACTCCAACCCGGAGGATCGCTGCCATCGTCAACAGCTGTTACATAGTAAAAATATGCAACACCTCGCTGGACGTCTGTATCGCGATAACTGGTTTCACCAGGTCCGAATTCTGCGATCATTTCCCAATCGCCGTGGACCTTCTCCCGCGTGTCGTAGATGTATCCTTCATAGTAATGTGCCTCTGACCGATAGAGCCTGTAACCCGCAAAGTCACTTACGGCTTCAGACTGTGTTCCGTCCCACTCAACCAATATCTCATCCGGCAAGGATGAGACAGAGATTGACGGTGCAGGGGGTGCGCTCGGCACATCGTAATTGTTATCATTAATCCACTGAGCAATGCTCATGTTCTTCATCAAGGAGTCAATCCCGGTGAAGACCCAGGCATCTTTGGCCCAGTCGTTTTTGTTATTATTGTAGACTTCAGGAAATGCATCGTATATGCCAGTCATGTTATCCACATCACCCTGGTTGTTCGCGGCATCCCAGGTCATACCCGGAGGCGGATTGTCGCCAGCGGTACCGGCACTCCATGCTTCGCCAACTTCCCAAATCTTAATCGGGTCCATCGTACCGTATCCGTTAGCGAATACGATCCGGATGGACTCTCCCGGATTCAGGGTGTAGGGGCCGGCTGACCAAAAATAGCTGGCACCGTAGGTCACCCATTCCAGGTCATAAATATCCATAGCGCCACGTTCGGCACCGAGATCTTCCATCCGAACCATATGCTTGCCAGGACGCAGGGTTTTACCAGGATATCGCGATCCATCCATTTCGGGTACGTTCCCTCTCCAGCCCCAGCCTTCACTCATGACGGTGTAAACCTTTTCCCAGGCATCTGGACCGGTTGCAGACGGATCATTCCGGATCCAGAGTAAATCACTGTTTTCTGTAGCAGTCATAAACGGCTGATTTGGGTCATTCGTCGGATCCGTTGGTGAGGTGTCGACATGCAGGATAGCTTCCCCAACGGAGTGTGCATTCCAGAGCCACCCGGGCATTGGATCGCCGCCACCGTGCTGCGGTGTGTTTCCAGTCAGGTCACGACCACCAAACAGATCGCCGGGATATGCAAACCGAATGCGAAGTGAATCTTCTTCAAATTCACCACGTCCACTATACCAATAGTCTGAATTCCACAATTCGAGACGTGCGGCTCTCAGATAGTACAGGTCATCCAACACCTGGTTCGGCAGTTCGACTTCAGGATCCGTGTCGATATTGCCGGTATTGGTGAATGTCCAGTCATGGATGACGAAGTTGTTATAGTCGTCTTCATCCCAGGCCAACACCTTCTGGTGAATAGTCACACCCAAGTCGGTATTGAGTTTACTTTCAACCATAACATCGGCCGTTCCAGGGATTTTGTCCGGCGCGTTAAAGACTTCTCCATCAAGCAGTTCAAACGGCGTGCTTATCGGAACCCCATCCACATCGATGGTTGGTGGCTCCTGAGCCCAGTACCGGCGAATCAATAAATCACTACCCTCTTCCACAGGTATTGGCATAGTGACTTCCAATTCATTAGCCGTTACCGGCGCGGCGCCGGTGAGTTTCACTGGCCAGGTTTCACCTGCCTCGTCAACCCAGTCGGCTTCTCCCATGTACCACCCTTCGTTCTGGAAAGCCGGGATAGGCCACCTTAAATGACCAACATGTGCCATTTGTCCGTGATCGGGGACCGACCCCTCACCGACAAATGTATTATTCATAACAATTGCCCAATAGTCACCGATTTGTATAGCCTTCCGTTCAGCGGCGTCTGCAATTGAGAGAAACGCAAATACGCAGAGCAATAAGCCGAACGTTAGCATATTACGTTTTTTCATCGCTGTATTCCTTCCATTTCAAGAATTGTACTCATAATAATATTATTACCTTTCCGTATGAAATTCGCCTTCATCAGAAGTTAACCCGGAGACCAAGAGTCACCGTTCTCGGGTTGAAGAAGGTCAGGAATTCACGATTCGGCATGTTGATATAATCCTGTTTGTAATCGCCCGGTTGATCGTCTCCTTCCACCAGATCAGGATTATCTGCATATGCGTCTTTCCCATACAGCGGCAGGTGCAGGGATTCCATATAGTCATTGTAATCCTGCGCACTTGCGAAACCGGAAGTTTCGAGATATTTAAAATCAAACACATTCGCGATATCTACGAACAGACCAACACTGTAATTTTCGAAATTAAAGCGTTTGTTGAATCGCAGATCCGCATTTTGGCGTGCTTTCCACTGCACGTTGTTCTCTTCCGGATTCCCCTGCGGATAGGTGAAATAGTCACCAGAACGATAACTATACAACAGACTCGCCTGAATCCCGCCAAGCGGATTCATTCCGCCAAGCGCCGGCCCGAAATCATCCGGGCTCATCACGCGGAGATTTGCCTGGGCCACTGGTTCGGGAAGCGGTCTTTCCTGATATGGATTGGTCAGACCTTCCAACCGCTGCCTTCTGGGGTCCTCAAAATAATTCGCACGGCCGACATAACCTGTCGTCACAACCATGTAATCATAGTTAACCCAGCCGGTTACCCATTGACCAAACCGTTTTTCCAGGCGGACTTCAAAACCTTTAATATCCTGGTAGTTATTATTCGTATAGGTTCCGTAATCAACAGCACCCGTGTAATCTTCGAAGGTGATGTAGTTAATCTGCTGGGTGATATCTTTATAATAACCCGAGAGATGCAGCATGTACGCATTGAACAAGCTATATTCAACACCGAGCTCGTAAGCGATGGTTTTCTGCATCTGCAAATCCGCATTACCAACCTCGGCTGTTCCGCGGGCATCCTTCCGGATTGTATACAATTCGTTGGAAGTCGGATTCGAATAGAAATGGCCATAGTTGAAATACAGCTTGGCTGTCTCTGCAATCGGATGCGAGATACCCAGCCGCGGACTCAGGTTAATTTTTGTTTCAGCCTCTTCCGTCGGAACCAGTGATTCAAAGCTGTCACGGTATTCCTTTTTAAAATAATCCGAGTACCGATTGGCGCTGTATGCTCCGGCGTTGGGGTCGAGATAATCAGCACGCAAACCAACATTGGCAATCATCCCCTGGAATTCCAGCTTATTCTGGAGATATGCTCCAAAGCGATGCGGGTATTTTCTGGATTTTGCGACCCAGTTATTCCCAACATCACCGGGCTGATTGTGCTCGTAATGAATGTTCAGATCATCATAGGTAAAGTCGATACCGGTCTTAATCTGGTTATTATTATTGATCTGACTTACCAAATCAAATTTAAAGTTAAAGGTCGTCGCGTCAGAATAATCTCTGGTTGCGCCTTCGCCGGTATAATCCATTCCGTCAAACATACTCATAATACCAACTTCATACCCGAGGGGCTCTTCCCCGACAGGTACATCGCCAAAGTAGCGGAGCACCTCATCGCTTCGCGGACGGCCAACCGTATCAGCCACATTCGAGGCCATCGTCTGCGAAATTCGGATATTATAGAAGGTTGACTGGCTCAGGACGTGTTCAAACGAGAGCCCAACCATTGAGGTATAAATATCGAACGGATTCAATGCGCTTGGATAGTAGAGGGACCCGTTCTGGCCAAGGACGTAATCATAACCCGTTGCAATAGGTGAGTACAGGATGGAATTCCCTCCAACCATGTACTGATCCATGCCCGAGGCACGAGGCGCGGATGAGACCGTATTAGTCTCGCCATAGAGGCCTTCAACCGTCAATTTCATGTTCGTGGTCAGACTCGAGGTCAATTTCAGCTGCGAAGTCTTTTCGCTGAAGTAGTCACGGATTGTCGGCAAACCGAACGCTTCGTTACTTGTGCGATGAGAAGCGAAAAACCGCAGGTCGCCGAGCGGATCGCTGATAAACGGAACCGGACCACCAAAACTCGCATCGATATTATAGTCTGGAATGTCGCCATAGGATCCAGGCTGCCGGCTCACCCCTTCAAAATCCTCAACCCCTTCGGCCCGGTGACGCCACATAAACATCTTCTGGGCTTCTTCGGGACTCATTGCCAGATCTTGTGCAAACTGATTCCATCCGCCAAAATCGTTATACTGTTCCCGCAGTTCCGGTTTGTCTTCCCAACCTTTTGCCGTACCAACAAAAGCAACTTCAGGATCCAGGTACGGGCGCAGGAAGTAGTTCCGATGATCAAAGATAGAATACCCACGATGTTTGTAATGCGCCGGGGTATACTGCATGTCAATTGATCCACTGTAACTTTCTGCAGGACCATTCTTTGTTACAACATTTATAACCCCAGATCGAACATTACCGTATTCAGCGTTAAAACCACCTTTTACGACATTAATGGACTGGACGGCACTGAGATTAATCATATTGAACATCGGGCGATTTGACTGATTGTCAACCATCGTCTGACCATCAACCATCAGTAAGTTCTGCCCGCGGCCACCACCACGTACCATTACGTCAGGATTCGAACTCGTCGGGCTTACATCCACACCAACCATCTGTGTGAGTGCGCCTTCCATATTGGTAATCGACGGCATCGA
Organism: Candidatus Neomarinimicrobiota bacterium; assembly: GCA_021734025.1. Taxonomy (NCBI): domain Bacteria; kingdom Pseudomonadati; phylum Fidelibacterota; species Fidelibacterota bacterium. The sequence goes on along the minus strand of JAIPJS010000001.1, from coordinate 274,874 downwards.
CGTTACTTCTTCAACGCCTACGCTGATCTGACTGGCAGACATATCAAATTGAATAACATCTCGTTGAGCTGTAGCCGTAATCTCGACTGCCTCGCCGGTAATCGCCGAGGATTCTAATTCAAAATTTACTGTTGAAGTATGATCAACCGTCACCCGTACATCTGTTTTTTGAGTTCGGGCATACCCCATCATTGATACAGTTACCGAATAGGTACCAGGTGGGACATTTAAGATAAAATACTCACCTTCAGCGTCAGTCGCCGCACCCTGGTCGGTTCCATCGACAACTACATTTGCCCCGACTAAAGGCTCACCGGTTTCGGCATCGGTTACCGTCCCGGATATCTTACCGGTGGTTGCACCGAAAAGATGAGGTACCATACCGATCACTAACAGCGTGATAAACAGTAGCTTCTTGTTCATTTTACCCCCTCCGTTTGTTAGGCCACTTCGTTTACTGTGGTTATCAAAACATGTTGTAAATCAATCAGTTGAAAAAGCGCAATCATCACTCCCCACAACTGGATAAATTCCACCAAATCGCTCTTAAATTAAACAACTCGGACTTAACCAATAATTCAGAGGCAAATCTCTCATAGTTTAGTATGATTCGCCGATGAGGTATTTTGCCTGCAATCTGCATTGCTTTCTTAATCTCCGAGAGATAATCAAAGCCTCAATTTTAATCTGTGTTCGGCTTTTTGGCTTAGCCTATTAAACTGATGTAAACAGATTTACCAGCAAGGCTTGTTATCTATTTCTATCAGTCCTACAACCGGCAAAAGATCCATAATAATGTAATATGAATCCTTTTGTGCAGAATGCACCTCCGGAAACAATCATGGAAGACAGTATGGGTCTCCCATTAATTGTAATTTCCACGCTATGTAAAGTGTGTCTCGCATTCAATAAAGGTAGGGCGTTTTTTCGTCACGCTATTCAGCTATAGCGGACAATTAAAAAATTGTGCTAGAAGCCTTTCGCTTTGAACCATTTAAACCGTTTAAATGATGTTTAAATTGGTTTAGACAAAGATAATACAGGGATTCGCATAAATCAAGCATTAATGTACGTCCGATTTTAGATTTTCTCCAGGATACCGCTGGACGGTAAACATATCCTGTCACCGCTTTCCGATGGTACCAAAACCGGTGACAGGATATGTATATTTCACTCTGTTAACCGGGCTTACTCAGTAATGAATTTATAGATCGTCGTCTGGCTATACTCTTCCCCCGGATTCAGAACGGTGGATGGAAAGTTCGGATGATTCGGGGAATCCGGAAAATGTTGGGCTTCGACAACAACCGCTTCTCTGTATTCGTACATTTCCCCGTCTTTTCCGGTTATACTGCCATCAAGGAAGTTCCCTGAGTAAAACTGCAGACCGGGCTCGGTGGTCATGACCTCCAATATCCGCCCTGACTCTTCTTCAGAAATTCTGCATGCCAGGACCATTTCACCTGGTTCGTCCTGATTTAATACCCAGTTATGGTCATAACCATTGCCGTATTCGATTTGCTGATTATCGGCATCGATCCGTTTCCCGATTTTGGTTGGTTCTGTAAAGTCGAAGGGCGTCCCTTCTACGCTCCGAATTTTACCGGTCGGAATCAAAGTTTCGTCGATCGGAGTAAAATGGTCTGCATTAATCATCATAATATGGTCAAGAACCGGCTCGGCACCCTGCCCTGCCAAATTCCAATAGGGATGGCTGGTAAGATTAATTATGGTTTTCTCATCAGTCGTTGCCGCATAATCCAGACGGAGTTCATCATTCGAATTCAGGGAGTACGTCACTTCCACAGTCACTTCTCCGGGATAATTCTCTTCACCATCCGCACTGACATACCGAAGCCGTACACCAACGCTGTCGGCTTCCTGAAACGTCTGGGCATCCCATACGACCTTATCAAAACCTTTGTCCCCGCCATGTAAGTGATTCGGTCCGTCATTTGTTGCGAGTTGGTACGATTCACCATCCAGAGCAAACTGCCCTTCATCTATCCGATTTGCATATCGACCGATAATGCCGCCGAAATACGGATTGTCCTCGAGGTAGCCCTCCAATGTGCGGTGACCTAACAAGACGTCTTCTACCTCTCCATTTTTGTCCGCCCACTTAACTGAGACGAGCGTACCGCCATAATTTGTGATCTGTGCGGTGACTCCCTCCTGATTAGTCAAAGTAAACAGTGAGACTGGACGGCCGTCGTCCAAGGCTCCCCAGTTTTCTTCAGAAATGGTGAGGGTCGGCTGGTTGGCACATCCCAGCAGAAACAATACCATGCTGAGAATTAACCCAACGTATAAATAGCGCGTACGCATAATTTCACTCCTGTCAATCTGATTAGTTTTTGTTTAAAAATGCTGTTTCCCTGTATAACCCTGGTATTTTTGGTGCTGTGATTATTTCACCGTAAGCACCACGACAGATTTCGATGGTAAGGTCACATCAAGCCCACCATTCGTTGTTTCATAGTCACTGAATGATGTTGGCTTAATATTCTCAGGTGAATCAAAGGTATTGTGCGTGTTAATTTTATCTGCGGTGAGCACACGACCGTTGATATTTCGAACGTTGGCATTTTTCACCAGGCACGAGACAGTGACGCTGTTATTCGGATCAAAATTGCAGAAGGACATATTGATCTGCCCGTTACTGCCTTTTGAGACAGACACACTCACCTGCGGGATTTCTTCGTCTTCATAGGAATATTCCGGGGTCTCCAGTGCAATATCCAGCAATTTCGCATCCTGGTGTACCTTCATCATCTCAAACGCGTGGTAAGTCGGTGTCAGCACCATATCTTCACCGTCTGTCAGGATCATCGCCTGGAGCACGTTTACTGTCTGAGCGATGTTTGCCATTTTAACGCGCCGCGCATAATCATTAAAGATATTCAGTGTTGCCGCGGCGACCAATGCATCCCGCAGGGTATTTTGCTGGCGCAAAAAGGCTGGATTTGTCCCGGGAAGCGGATCGTACCAGGTTCCCCACTCGTCAACCATCAGCCCAACCTCGTTATCAGGATCGTACCGGTCCATAATTTCGACGTATTCCTGCAGGATGTCTTCCATAACCAGCGCTTTCCGGAGGGTGATGAACCATTCATCTTCCTTGAAATCCGTTGAAGAGCCCTTGTTGCTTCAGGTGTTTGGCACCGTATAGTAATGCATGGAGATCCCGTCCATCTCGTTGCCGGCTTCGCGCATCAGGACTTCCAGCCAGTCCGCATCGCGCCCACCGGGTCCGCCGGCGATCAGGTACAAATTGCTCTCCCCATAGTCACGAAGGTAGGTAGCAAATCTCTTATACAGGTCGGCATAATATCCAGCCGTCATTTCACCACCGCAGCCCCAGTTTTCATTGCCAACGCCCCAGTAGGTAATATTCCATGGATCATCCTGACCGTTTGCCCGGCGCATATTCGCCAGCGTGCTCTCGCCCGGATACGTCATGTATTCCACCCATTCGTTCATCTCTTGGGGGGAACCCGAGCCGACATTCCCGGCCATATACGGTTCCGTGTTTAACTGTTCGCACAGATCCATGAATTCGTGTGTGCCAAATGCGTTCGTTTCGAGTACATTCCCCCAGAACATGTTGACGCGGGTTGGCCGTTCATCCCTGGGACCTATTCCATCCTTCCAATGATAGGTGTCGGCAAAACAGCCGCCGGGCCACCGCAATACGGGAACCTGCGCCCTTTTCAGCGCATCGACGACATCATTCCTTATCCCGCGGGTGTTTGGGATGTCGCTATCCTCCCCAACCCAGAACCCCTTATAAATACAATACCCGAGATGTTCGGCAAAATGGCCGTAAATGTTCTTATTAATCGTTTCGAGCTCTTTCTGTGCGTCCACAACCAGCGTGGCTTCACCCTCTGCCGCAAATAATTGCGTTCCGGGAATCAGCGCAAGCGCCAATACCACGATAAACAGGATTGCCCAAAAATTCCGACGCTGTGTTGATGTACTCATGTGCGGTCCCTCCTTCACTTAATTAATGTCATGTTAGAGAAATAGAAACGGATTATTCACCTAGGCGTCTTGTTAAAATAAGAAGCTTATTAATTCACCGGGCAGTTGGATCCCGGATTATCCGTAAGCTCGGCTCAGGTGCATGAAGGGTGGCAATATAGGAGCCTTATGCCATCTTCTAGTAACCAGTATACTGTCGACGACTCAGGTAAAATCTGCTGGCGTCCGCTCAACAGTATTACTATATTAAATTAAACCGATTTTATTGTTAATAAATTGGTTAATAAAAAGGTAATATGAACTACAGGTTAATTCAAGATATTTCGGAATGAAACTTTGCAATAAAATACATTCCATGTTAATTTCAGCCGGTGTTTTGGAACAATTTCTCCTGACACTTCATTCCTGCCTGAAATCCTAATGGCAGACTTTTACTGAACACAATTATGCTGTTTTAACATAGTGGTATACTGAATACGGGATAGAATATTATGGCCAACACAACGATAAGCGACGTCGCCAAGCGTGCCGGAGTATCTACAGCGACGGTTTCCAATGTTATTAATAATAAACCGGGCGTAACTCAGATTACCCGTGATACGGTTATTGAGGCGATGAACGAATTAAACTATCGCCCACGGGGCACAGCCAGAAACCTGAAACGCGAACGCTCGTTCCCCTGCATTGGTGTGGTAGTTAAAGAGCTGGATAACCCGTATTATACCGATGTCGTCTCTGGCATCCGTCAATATGCCAAATCCAAGGGTTATACAGTATTCGTCACCAGTTCCGAGGGAAATTTCCGGCAGGAAAAGGTTATCATCGATCAGCTGACGAACAAAGACGTGAACGGAGTGATTATTGCGCCGTCACTGAGCGATCCTGATGCAGAATTTTCCCACCTGTTCCAGCTCCAGAGCTTGAATTATCCTTTTGTTCTCCTGGAAAAAGTGCAGGGAATCCATGCTTCGGTCGTAGATATCGATCACGTGTCTTCAACTAAAAGTGCAGTAAAATATCTTATCGACTCCGGCCACTCGAAAATCATCCACTTTTCCGGGCCGGAATATACTTCGCACACTATGGATCGAATTCGTGGCGTTCGTGAAGCTTACAGCGAAAGTTCTCTCGTCTTCCAGGAGGATAAGGTGCTCGTCTCCTCGGGCTCCCGGCTGGAGGGCGGATACGAAACCGCCATGTCCTACTTCCGGGATCTTCCTACCGATGAATATCCCACGGCCATCGTATGTTATAACGACCTTATCGCATTGGGGGCTATTGCTGCATTGACTGAATTAGGCATCGACGTTCCAGGAGACGTATCCGTGATCGGCGATGATGATATTGAATTTGCCAAACGGTTCCCAATTCCACTTACGACGATCCATACGCCCAAGATAGAATTGGGCCAAAAAGCCGCGGAATTACTCATTGATGCAATCGAGGCGTCCGAACAACTGCCCCCGCAGAAATTATTGCTGCGTCCGGAATTAATAGTGCGAAAATCTACAAGAAAGTTGGTTTCGGACTAATCAAGTAATCAGAACTACCCTCTTAAACTACGTCCGTAGTTTTCTCTCTAATAACTTTCTTCGGTTATCTTAACCTTTCCCCGGAATATATAATAAATACTTGATGTGTAGCCGATCACCAGCGGCATACCTATGGATGCAATGATGAGCATTATCTTTAGTGTTTTCTGTGAGGACGCCGCATTGTAGATAGTCAGACTGTGCTCCGGGTTTGGAAATGAGTACACCATGTTCGGATATATCCCCAACCCGAATAATGCCAGTAGCGATAGTACTGCTGCGATGGAACTCAGGAATGCACGGAAATCATTATTCTTCGTGTATTCTCTGGGAATATTCGCAATCGCTAATACGGTAATGAGCGGCACAACAAACAGCATTGGATGTTGTTCTATCAGCGCTGTCATCTGCGGGACATATAATAAGGTATATATTGTCGTAACGGCATAACTCAGGATGAAAAAAACAATGGTATTCTGTACCCAGCTCCGGAGTTTATCGTGGAGCTCCCCTTCGGTTTTCAGGACACCATAAATTGCACCGTGCATCATAAACAGGGCGACGGTGGTGATCCCGGTAAATACGGTATACGGCCGTATTAAATCAAAGAACGAACCGGCGAAGACATGATTTTCGGTGAGCGGGATTCCGTAGGCGATATTCCCCATAGCAACGCCCAGGAGAAATGCTGCCAGCACACTGCCAAACGCAAATCCCCTATCCCACATCTGTCGCCACCATTTCATGGGCTGCTTACTCCGGAATTCAATGGCAACCGCCCGGAAAATCAGTGCGAGCAGGAATGCCATAAACGCGATATAAAACCCGGAGAATACAGTAGCATAGGCTTCGGGAAAAGCGGCAAACAATGCCCCACCACCGGTCACCAGCCACACCTCATTCCCGTCCCATACCGGACCGATGGAGTTAATCATCAGCCGTCGCTCTTTATCGGATTTCGTAAACAGATGCAGCGCACCGATGCCCAGGTCAAACCCATCCAGCATGGCATAACCTGCGAATAATATTCCGACCAAAATAAACCAAATAATATTCAAATCCATTATCGTATCCTATGCCCTGTGTCCAGAAATGACCGATTCTTCTTCTACCGCATCCGGGCCATGCTGAATTTTTTCGTTGAGGAGATAAACAAACACGGCGAACAGCAGCAAATAAATCAGCGTAAACATTACCAGCGATCCCATCACCATGTTGGCGGTGACCGCTTCGGATATCCCCTCTGACGTCCTCAACAGCCCATAGACTATCCACGGCTGCCGGCCAACCTCTGCCGCTATCCACCCAACCTGGTTCGCGATATGGGGTAACAATACGGCAAATACAAAAATCCAGAGAAGCCATTTGTGCTCAAAGAGGTCATCCCGCCACCAGTAAAATATGCCGAGGATGCTCAGGAGAATCAGTGTCATACCGATTGCTACCATCAGATGGTACGACTGAAAGACGATATTCACTGGCGGCCTGTTTTCCGGCGAAAAGGATCGAAGGCCCTGGATCGGTGTGTTGGCATCACCTGTAATGAGCCAGCTCAACATTCCCGGAATTTCCAGTCCAAACTTTACTTCCTGCTGGTTATCATTCACCCATCCAAACAGGTACATTGGTGCAGGGGCGGATTCCCCATAATGTCCTTCCATGGCAGCCATCTTTGCCGGCTGGGTTTCACTGACGCCAATGGCACTGGAATGTCCCGACCAGAGCTGAAGCAGAGAGGCTACCAGCGCCACACTCAACGCAATTTTGATCGAAGACCGCGCGAAATCCTTATGCTTTTTCTTTATGAGATAAAAGGCACTCACACTGATCACCAACCAGGCACCGGCCTGCCAGGATCCCATGAGCACATGCCAGAGTCTGTCCATGGAAGACGGATTAAAAACCATTGCCCAGAAATCAGTAATTTCTGCGCGGGCATCCATACCGGTACCGACAATGTGAAAGCCGGCCGGTGTCTGCTGCCAGGAATTAGCCACCACAATCCAAACAGCGCTGAAATGCGCGCCGAATGCGACTAACACTGTCGAGATAAAGTGCATGGTTTTGCTCACCTTGTCCCACCCGAATAACAGGATGGCCAGGAATCCGGATTCGAGAAAAAAGGCAAACACCCCCTCGGCAGCTAAAGCACTCCCGAACACATCCCCTACATACCTTGAGTACACCGCCCAGTTGGTGCCGAACTCAAATTCCATTACGATGCCGGTGGCAACGCCAATTGCGAAGATGAGCCCAAAGATCTTCACCCAGAATTTGGTCATGTTGTGATACTTCTGAAGCCCCGTTTTCATGTACATCCCCTCCATGATGACCAGGATCACACCAAGTCCGATACTCATGGGGGGATAGATGTAATGAAAACCGATGGTCAGGGCAAACTGCAAGCGGGAAAGAAAGAGAACATCCATAGGTGGTCTCACTCTGAATCTGGTTTAATAGAGAAATAATTTAGCAATTTTTGGAATCAGTTTGCAAGGGATACTACAGTATTAAAGTGTTCAGGTGTTCAGGTGTTCAGGTGTTCAGGTGTTCAGGTGTTCAGGTGTTCAGGTGTTCAAGTGTTCAGGTAGTGGCACCTTTTTATTATACATCCAAATGAATAGTTCGGAGATCCAATAAATAGATACCCCCACCTTAACAGGTGGGGTACTTCTCACAGTTCAAGCGCTGCTTGTCTGGTGTTTTCCCGTCCCTGGAAATCGATAGAACACTGATTAATCGCTTCATCTATACCGACCGTTGATACAAAATAAACCCGCCCCAAAATACCGCCCCTGTCTCTGGCTAGACTGGTAGCCGGATTTGATTGTCTCTGGCACCCCACGACTAACGAGGTAGGCGAAAGACATTCGCCCCTGGGGACTTGAAAGACGTTCAAGCTATCGATTACCGTGCCGGGATTAGAAACCATTTCACACCGTTCCCGACATATCCGGGCATTAGTATACTATTTGTTCTGGTTTTTCCGTTGCTTTTTAGCCTGCTTTCGGGCTTTCTTCCTCTGTTTCCTGGCCTGGTTTAGGGCCTGCCTGGTCTCTTTCGAGAGTGCCAGGAATGAGACGAGAATACTTATCTCGTACAGAAGCAGAATCGGAACTCCCATGAGAACCATACTTGCCGGATCAGGCGGTGTGATAAAAGCGGCGAGTACGAAAGTCAATACCACCGCGTATTTCCGGATATGACGTAATACCGCGGGTGTGACCAGGCCGATCTTCGTGAGGAAAAACGACAGGACCGGGAGTTCAAAAATGAGTCCGGTGATAAAAATGATGCGAGTGACAAAACTGACATAGGCATCCAGGGCAAAATTGTTCTGGATCTGAATCAACCCGAGGCCGGTTAAGAATTCCAGGGCCACCGGAAGCAGGGCAAAATATCCAAACGCCCCTCCAATCAAAAAGCAGATCGTAATAACAAACACTGTCGTCGGAACGTACTGTTTCTCCTTGGGCAGCAAACCGGGTGCAATAAACTTCCATATCTGGTACGCGATAATCGGGAGTGCGCCGATAACGCCGGTAAACAGCCCGATCTTTATCTTGACCATCAGCATGTCGGGTACTTTGAGGATCTGAAGGTCAAACGGGGTTTTTAAATCTTTGGTCGGATAGATCAAAAATGCCAGAATTTGATCGGAAAAAATATACGCAACAATACCTACCGCGACAATACCGATGAGAATCTTGATGAGACGCCATCGGAGTTCTTCCAGGTGCTCCAGAAATGTCATGCCACCACTTTCACTAAAATCGGTCTCCGCTTCAGTCTCGGAATCTCGTTGTCGGTAGGTTTCGTCAGCCATTGTCACCATAAAAGTTTATATGAAAGCCATCCAAAGCTCGCCTGTAAAAGTACAAAAGAAATTGCCGAGTAGGAATCGTATTTCCGGGTACGATTGTAATACTTGCGGATAGTAGCGCGATCAATCGATTCCTGATATCGCGCATAGGCACTGTTCGCCTGTAATTTGAAATAGGCGCTTGCGGTACCGGTGAGCGTCAACGCCAGCACCGGCTGCCAGATATTCTCGTATTGTGGCGCTAACTGTTGCGGGTTGTGATAGGTAACCTGCGCAGCTTTCAGGAACTCCCGTACGTCCGGCGCAAAAGCGATACTGTCCCTCGAGAACACCGGTCGGCGTAAAAGAGCAAGATACTCCTGCTCCGTCAAATATTGCGGAAAACGATTCAACGAATCGGGCTGCTGGCCAAAGATGTTCACATACCGGAGCGTGTCACCATCACTGGTAATATTCCAGAGATGCTGCCCTGCGGTGATCTCCGGTCGCCCCAGCGTTCCAACCACAATCAACGCGGCACCCAGGATGACAAGTTTATTCCAACGCATAAAGCCAGTAGTCCTCCATCGTAACATACCACTTATCATTCATGAAAAACGGGGTACAACGCAGCCGCCCGGAAAATTTGAGGGTATCAAGAAAGCCGCCATCGCTGTAGTTCACATGGTACAGGGTACCGTCCATCCCGGCAAATAGTAATCCTTGTTCTGTACGGGCCGGTTTTCCGGAGACCGGTGTTTCCAGAGAAATCAATTGGTCTGCGGCGCCACCCGTTTTATCAATCTGGTATACCTCTCCGCCGGCATTCACCCAGTACACCCGTTCATTATCAATGAAGGGCGCATTTCTGACCGGGTACTTTGTTTGAACTCTCCAGGAAAATTCCCTATCCGGTATCCGGAACCGGGTCATTGCCCCGTCCAGAGTACCGCAATAAAGTACGTCTCCGGAGATGGAAGCAACCTGAAATGATTCGCCGGTATTTTTCTTCCACTCGATGGAGCCATCGGAACTGTTCAGTGCAAAAATTACCCCCGAATCGCCTATTAACAAAATAGACTGCCCATACTGGAGCGGATTGAGATAGATCCGATCTTCCACACTAATTTTCCAAATTTCTTTCCCGGTTTCGATGGAATAGGCCCCAATGGTTCCATGGATCCCGGCAACCACGACCATTGTATCCACTATCAAGGGCTGGGTTGTCGATTCCGGCGCTGGTGCCCGCCATAAGGTTTCCACTTGTTCAAAATCGTACCGGACTAAATTTTGCTCCTTTTCTTCCTCAATCCAGTAGAAGGAAGTGCTCCGATGGGTGAAGCTAGTAATGCCCTCCTTTCCCTCATAGTGCGATATCACTTTCTGTTTTTTGTGATCCAGTACAAAAATTTCACCTCGGGTGGATAGCCAGGCAGTGGTAACAGGATCCAGTATTACCGGATCGCCAATAGACATATCCCGCAATCTGGTCTTGTCGAGTTTATTACTGTGGAATGCCGGGGATTCCGGCGAGCTGGGCTGAACATCGGAAAGATAAATGGGACTTGTACACGTTGCGAGAACCAGGCTAGCCAATAACATTATGGAAAAATAAACTCTCATCAGTAGTCCCATCCAAAAAAGAATTGATAGAATGTATCATTGCTGATGCTCTCGAAATCCGTCCGACGACCAATATCATAGCGTAAAACCAACATGCCACCGAGGTTAATCCGGAATCCGATACCAAAACTACCTCGCAGACCATTGAATTCATTCTCCCAGGCATTGCCGGCATCAAAAAATAGCGCCCCGCGCAACTGCCGGAAACCGATTCCGCCGAAGGGAAACTGGATACCGATTTGGTCAATCAATGGGAACCGCAGTTCGTTATTCCAGAGCGCCACGCTCTTGCCCCAGATTCGAAACCGGGGATATCCGCGGAGTGTCCAGCTGCCGCCAATGTAAAATCGCTGGGCTTCATACCCGTCGCTCCGGAGCGCCATCAGGCGGACGGCATAGCTCGACCGTTGCGTCAGCCGGAAATAATGGCGGTAGTCGCCAATCAGCGTGTAATAATTTACGTTATTGAACCGAATATCGTTGGTAAAGCCAGCCCGGACTAAAAACCGGTGCCCATCCATGGGCCCAGTCGGTCCCCAGATGGAATTATCTTTAACATAGCTGATAAAGTTAGACGTTAGGATGGCTTCGCGCGGACCGCGTGAGGTAAATTTATCCTTTTCCGAGCGATTGATGGTGAACGACGCTTCCACCCGGCGAAATTGGCTAAACGGGTACCGGAGCATAAACATTCCGCCGTACCTGCGCTCGTTGTAATACCCTTCCCTGGGAGTATAATACAGATTATTAAAGTGAAAGATCCCGTACCCGAAGTTCGCGCGCTGGGATAAGTTAAATTTTGAAATCAATACGTTGAACCGCTCCCAAAAATCCGCGGATGACTGGGCCGTATTATATACCAGTACCTCCCAGCGATGGTTGCCCATGATGTCAGAGAAGGCTATCTGCCCACCACCGGAAGTCCCGAAAATGGGATCGTTGGAAATCTGGCTTGCCGCGATATCCAGAGAGTATTTCCGGGAATACTCTCTGACCCGGGTAGAATCTCTGGTAGAAAACCGCGGATAATTCCAGAAATTGTTCAGAGGTGCGGACTGAACGATCCGATTCCGTTGTTTTATCTCCGCTTCAACCAAATGTAGCTGAAACTGATATTCGTCAAACGCCGTGCACACCAGGGTAGAATCGTTCAGCCAGTCCGGATGCAGCGCGGCAGTGGCAAAGTTCGTGAGTTGCTCCACCTCGTATTTGATGGAATCAGTAGCGGTATCGCCGCGGAGATCCAGGAGCCAGATATTGTTGGTGCCGCCCCGGTCGGAGATGAATGCCAGCCGGGATCCGTCCGGTGAAATAGCCGGATTGCCGTCCCGCGACCGCTCATGCGTCACATACTCGATATCGCCGTTAGAGAGGTCAAACCGAAAGATGTCAGAGTATCCTGCGTCTCCGTATTCCGTCCGGTCGGAACTGAAATAAACATACTCCCCATCCGGGCTGAACACTGGCGATCGGTCGTTGTAAAAATCCTTCATGAGCCGGACCAACTGGCCGGACTCAAGATCGTATATATACAGGTCAACCAATCCGGAGAACGCCATACCAGAGAAAACGATACGCTCGCCGGACTTACTCCAATGCGGTGCGGAGATGCCGACAATATTCGGAAACCGGATAGACTCTACCCGCTCTTCTTTTTCAAGTTCCCAGAGATGGAGCGCATCCTGTTCCCCGCTCTTGGTGACAAACGCCATAATATTGTCCGATGATACCGATAATTCGGAATCCATAAAATGGAAAGCTTCGTACTGCTGGCTGCGCTCGCCTTCCACTAAAAGTTTCGACTTTTTCTCACCTCTGCCCCCAACAGGCTTGGAATATATATTGGTATAGCCGGTGCGGTTTGAGACGAAGGCCACCCGGCTTTTTCCGTCCAGTTCATACGTGGCGGGACTCATATTCACGCCGGTTTCGGTGATCATTTCGGTGGTTGGTTGTGGCAATGATTCATCTTCCAGCAGTGGATAAATCTTCTGCTTCAGCCAAAAATGCCACTGGCGGCTTACCTTTTCAATGGGTTCGCCCAGGACAAATTCGATGACCTCGTTAAAATTTTCGTACCGCCAGATGTTTTCGATGATGCGGAGTAGTTTATCCTCACCATATCTCTCGGTGATATAGGTGAGGGCGCTTTCTCCCTCCTTATACATCAGGTATGAGCCCCGGATTCGATAAATTTGCGTGAGGGGCACGTAATAATTATTCAGGATAGCATCTCTGAGGATCATCTTGGACTGGGGATCCAGGTTTTCAGTTGACCAATATTCGGACAGCCCCTCCACGAACCAGAGTGGAGGCCCCGAATGAGAGTACATCCCCCTGTCTTTCATAATGCGATTCACCTTACTCATCAGGAAAACATGGATCAGCTCGTGCTCAATGACCCGTCTGAATTGGTGCATGGAGCCGTTACTCGGCACCACCACACGCCCCTTGATGAATTCAAAAAATCCACCGACGCCTTCCGGGATAAAGCCCGGCGTAATATTCGTCTGCTGAAACAACAAATGCGAACTATAGAAAATCAGAGGTACGCGTTTGGTCAGGGTGTGATCAAATTTCGCAGAGAGCTCGGTGTAGCTGCTTTCGGCCTTGGCCGCTCCGATTTCCGCGACCTCGCGCATGCCGGGATAAAAGTAAATATTAAAGTGTTCAGTCTGGAGGACATGCCAATCCAGGTCTGTGTACTGCACCTTATTCCGTCCAAAATAATGATACTGAGCCTCAGCCGCCTGCCCGACAAATAGCACGATAACAAGTAACACGAGGAACCAGCGCATATTATGCGAAGCGATTTTTAACATGAATCACTTAAATGGATAAATCATTAATCAGTTCCCGTGCAAGTCCGTACGGGCTAGTCCCGGAGGTCTCGATTTTTTCGATGGCCTCCCTGAGCCGACTCTCTCGTTTAGCATCCCAAAACATCGAAGTTAAGCGGGAATGGATAACTCGTTCCACCCGCATCCGGTAGCGTCGCTTACGGTTGCTTCGGAATTTCCCTGAATCGTTCAGATAGTCCGCATGATCCTGAATAGATCCGTAGAGTTCTTCGATGCCTTCGTCATTAATTGCGGCAGTCTTCAGAATGCTAAGGCTCCAGGCCGTCTCTTCCGTGGATTTCAGGTCCAGAATACTCCGTAACTCCAGGTGCGCCCGGTTAGCCCCTTCCCGGTCGGACTTATTCAGTACAAAGATGTCGGCAATCTCCATGAGCCCGGATTTCAATGCCTGTACTTCATCGCCGCTCTCAGGCACCAGCACCACCACCGTCGTATCGGCCGCCTCGGCCACATCAAATTCGATCTGACCGACTCCCACCGTCTCATAGATGACAACATCCCTTCCAGCCGCATCCAGGATATCACCGGCTTCCTCGGCCTTTACGGCCAGGCCCCCCGTCGATCCTCTGGAAGCCATGCTCCGGATGTACACCCCTTCATCGCCGGTATGCCGGCTCATCCGGATACGATCGCCGAGTAAGGCGCCTCCGGTAAACGGACTCGTCGGATCAATGGAAATGATACCAACTGTTTTCCCGTCATTTCGATACCGCTGGACAAGCCGATCCACCAGCGTACTTTTTCCGGCGCCCGGCGGACCTGTCATACCTATCCGATACGCATTACCGGTCTTTCCATAGATGCCATCAAGGAGCTCCTCGTAGCCAGACTCACTATTTTCTACCAGGGTGATTGCCCGGGAAATCTCACGGATATTTCCACGGAGTACTTTATCGACATCAACGGTGAGCATTGATTTATTCATTCGGTTTGATTAAGACTATTGAAGAAAAGCAGCACATTGGCGCTGTGATTTCCTGCAGCCGGGGCTCCGCTGCAACGTGTGAAGCAACTACTCTTCCCAGGCCCCCATTTTACTATACTTCTCAATCCTGTTCTGTAGGCGCACCTCAATATCCATGGCCTGGAGTTTTTCAATTTCTTCCAAAATAACATCCTGAAGCACTATGGCAGTGTCCTCGTAATTCCGGTGGGCCCCGCCGATGGGTTCGTCAATGATGCGATCCGCAATTCCCATATCCATGAGGTCCTTCGCGGTGATCTTCATGGCCTCGGCGGCCTCCGGCGCCTTTGACGCCCCTTCATCTTTGAACAGAATAGAAGCGCATCCCTCGGGTGAGATCACCGAATACCACGTATTTTCAAGCATGAGGATCCGGTCACCCACCCCGATTCCGAGAGCTCCGCCGCTGGCGCCTTCGCCGATGACGACAATCAGCACAGGCACCTTCAAATGAGACATCTCTGCAAGATTGGTGGCGATCGCTTCGGCCTGGCCGCGTTCCTCCGCCCCGATGCCAGGGTACGCTCCCGGCGTGTCAATGAGACACACGATGGGTCGGTTAAATTTCTCCGCAATTTTCATCACCCGGAGCGCCTTACGGTATCCCTCGGGATTCGGCATACCGAAGTTTCGATACACATTCTGCTTGGTATTTCGCCCCTTTTGGTGCCCGACGATGGCGACTTTTTGATTACCGATGGTGCCGATCCCACTGATAATTGCCTTGTCATCGCCGAACCGGCGGTCGCCGTGCAATTCCAGGAAATCATCGCACATACGTTCAACGTAATCATTGGTGTACGGCCTGTCCGGATGCTTCGCCAGCTGATACCGCTGCCAACGGGTCAAATTGCTGTAAACCTTCGTGGAGAGTTTCTTCAGCTTCTCCTGAAGTCGCTGCACCTCATCATCGATATCCACATCGTCCGCTGCGGAGAGTCCCTGCATCTCCTCAATCTTCTGCTCCAGTTCCACAATCGGCTTTTCAAAGTCTAAGACGGTCTGCATAATCCCCTCATTTATCTGACCGTGAAATATTCAAGTTCTGATAATAGTTATTTCCCATGGAAAATAATAGTATAACGGATAGATTGAAGACGCGCTACAGATTATCTTTGGCTGATTTCGCAAAAATCACTGTAATATCCGGTCAAACAGCCCTCTGAATAGTATTTGCAGATCGAAGGAGAGCGAATAGTGCTGCATATAATACTGGTTGTACTGCTGCTGTTCATCCGGATCATCCGATTCGATCCCCCAGAGGCTAAAAATCCCCGGTTTAAACAATTGTTCTTCCTTGCGCTCTTCCAGAGAATGCAACGGCACGCCAACCAAGCTCATGTTTCCCTTGAGAATGTTCCAGAGAAGTGGAGTCTTTTTACAGAATCCCGTGGAATTGTTACCATCGGTGAAGTACCGCCCTCTAAATTCCGTCCATCGGATTCCAGCGAATACTTCGCGTTTCAGTCGGTACCCTTTTATCGCGGCAACGGTGAAACATATCGGGATAAGAACCGGTATTGCTGCCAGGGCGACGCCTACATCCATCATTCGTTTCATTACGCGAAAAAACCGGTTGGAGAGCGGAAAGTCCAGTTCCACAAGTGGAATATCACCCAGATCTTCTACCGTCGCCTTTCCCAGGATGAACTCCAGGCTGTGTGGGACGATCTTCAGTTCGACCCGGTGATCCTTGAGCTGGTCCACCATCCCGAGGATTTCGATGTTTCGATAGACATCGGAAGTGAAAATGACATCGGTCAGGTTATGGACTCTCACCAGTTCCGGCAGCTCACGACTGGCCCCAAGAATGTCCGCCCGGTCGTTTTCATCGGCTGCATCATCGATAAATCCTACAATTTCGTACCCATGTGCCAGCTGGGAACGGAGTTTTTCATAGATGCGGCCACCTTCGTTCCCTGCGCCCACAATGGCGGCACGCCGCTGACGTACCGGTTTCCCGATAATGTTTCCGGACTGCCGTCTTACGATAATCCGCCAGGCTGGCAATGCGATCGCAGAAAAAAGCAATGCCAGGACGAGCACCGCTCTGGAATAGGCAAATTGATTAAAGAAAAAGGTCAGCGCGCTGATTACCACAAAACCGAGTCCTAATCCCGAGAGCGCCTTCCCGATGGAAAACTCCCGCAAGGTGTACGCCCGAGTAAAGGTGAGTGACCCCAGCCAGATACCGGTGTAAACCAACGGCAAAAATGAATAATCCAGGATGTACTGGAAGTCGCCGAATTTTATGAGAATGGCGACTACAAATCCTACCAGGATAAGCAGTCCGTCTGCGAGCTGTGGCGCGAACCGCTGAACGATCGACGCCAGCAATCCCACCGATCCCCGCATGAATATCCCGATCCGGATGAAAAAGTTAAAGATGAATGTCCACCGGCGGCTGAAGTGTTTCTTGACGAACAGATCCATCGCGCGGTAGAACGCGATGTAGCTGTCGAACGGGGCAAATTTACTGCTTTCCCCTTTGTAATGGATAATCTTCGTAATCGGGAGATACCGGACAATCCATCCGGCCTGGTTGAACCGGTAACACCAGTCCAGGTCCTCCCCGTACATAAAGAAAGTTTCGTCCAGCAGACCGACCTCATCCAGCGCTGCCCGGCGTACCATCATAAACGATCCGCTAACCGCATCCACATCGGTGATCTCATCTGGATCGAGATAAGTCAGGTTATACCTGGCAAAAATTCTACTGCGGGGAAAAAGTTTATCGAGCCCTAAGATCTTTGGTAAGGCGGTTCTGATGGTGGGAAAACTGCGACGACAGGCCAACTGCAGGGAGCCGTCCGGATTCAGAATCTTGCATCCGGCCATCCCGACATCCGGGTGATCATCAAGATAGTTGATCATGCTGGTAAACGTATCCTCCTGAACCAGCGTGTCCGGATTCAGTAGCAGCACGTATTCCCCGGTTGAGGCCCTGATGCCCTGATTACTGGCGACGGCAAATCCGCGGTTTTCGTCATTGGTGATAAGGGTGACCCAGGAAAACTTCGACCGAAGCATTTCGGCGGAACCGTCAACGGAATGGTTATCGACGACGATTACTTCCGTCTCCAAACCGACGGACGCCTTCCGAATCGCCTGAAGCGATTGTTCCAGAAATTCTTTCACATTGTAGTTGACTATGACGATTGAAAGGCGCGGACTCGCCATGGGTTGGTCCCTACAATCGACGGAAAATGCTGCGTAGTTTAAACGCCCAGACCTTGAATACCGCCTCGATAATAATCTTTTTGGACATCTTTGACTTGCCTACCACCCGGTCATGGAAGATGATCGAATGTTCTTTGATCGTAAAACCGTTCTTCCAGGCGCGGAAGTTCATCTCAATCTGGAACGCGTACCCCTCGGAGGAAACCTTCCCTAAATCAATGGTCTTCAACACATCGGCACGCCAGGCTTTGAATCCGCTGGTACCGTCCGAAACCGGCATCCCGGTGATAATTCTGGTGTACAGGTTAGCGCCGTAGCTCAGAATGAGCCGGCGAATCGGCCAATGCACCACGGAAACGCCCCGGTTGTATCGGGAACCGATGACGAGGTCATATTCCTTGAGTTCCTCCAACATCTCCGGAATCTCTTCCGGATCGTGGGAGAGGTCGGCATCCATCTGGATAATATTATCGTATCCCCGTTCCAGGGCATAGATAAACCCGACACAATATGCGGTACCCAGACCGTCCTTGCTCTTCCGCTTCATGAGATAGAGCCGGGAATACCGAAGGATTAACTCCTCGATCAATTCCCCGGTTCCGTCAGGAGAATTATCATCAACGACTAAAATGTCTGTGGTAATCGGCAGCTGAAATATCTGTTCAATCAGCGTTTTAATATTTTCCGATTCATTATAGGTAGGAATAACAATTAAATTTCGCACTGCTGTAAATCCTTTTCCACTTGCTGCAATCCCGCTTCCGTATCGTACAGTTGGATGTGTAAATTCTTCACAACTTTGTCGGTTAATAATCCGCTCCGGAGCGGTCGTTCTGCAGTCTGATTCAAATCTTTAGTTTTGCACGGGGAAATCAGGTCGACATTATACCCGAAATAGTCCGCGATCTTCAACGCGAATTCGTACCGGTTAATCAAATCCGTTCCGGCATAGTTATACACGCCTTTGGCGTTCATCACACATCCGATAGCGATGCATTCCGCCAGTCCGTTGGCCAGGGTGGCGTTATTAATCTGGTCATCCACCACCTGGATCGGTTCGTTTTCTTCCAGAGATTTCATCACCCAGAGCACAAAATTTGGCGTGATGCTCTCGGCGGCACCATAGAGGACGTTAGTCCGGAATATCACGTGGTCAATTCCGGATGCCTTGATCTCATTCTCCGCCGCCAGTTTGCTGGTGCCGTAATAATTCACCGGTTCCGGCCTGGCCGATTCATCATACGGCCCGTCTTCCCCGCTAAAAATGTAATCTGTCGATATCTGGACAAACTTGGTGCCCATGCGACGCAGAATGCGCACCATGCGTTTGACGGCCAGCGCATTCACCTGCCAGGCCGTCTCTTTTTCGTTTTCGGCCCCATCCACGTCGGTATATGCTGCACAATTCACCACGATGTCGGGACGATACTCGTCAAAGCAATCTTTCAGCTGGTCATGATCTGTTAAGTCCAGCCGTTGATAGGAAGCCGGGTCTATGGAGCGGACAGACTGTTTTTCCAATCCTGTGGCAATGACGCTGAAATGCGGCTTAAATGCATCAACGACCTTCTGCCCCAGCAGTCCGTTCGCTCCGGTGACCAGCACCTGCTTGTCTGTTTGCATCGACATAAGAATTCGCTTTGGCGCCGTGTCCGTTACGCTTTCTTGATCCGGCATCCGTTTGCTTTAAACTCGTCAAGACGGTTGGCGATTTCATTATTGCTCAGCGCCAGAATCTGCGCAGCGAGGACGGCTGAATTCCTGGCACCGTGCTTTCCGATAGCCACTGTCCCTACCGGCACACCACCTGGCATCTGCACTATTGAGTAGAGTGCATCCAACCCCTGCATCGAACCGGCATCAATAGGTACACCAAGCACCGGTAGTGTGGTGTATGCGGCGATTACGCCCGGGAGATGGGCTGCCAGCCCTGCCCCGGCTATGATCACCCGAAAGCCATTCGACCTGGCATTGGAGGCAAACTCTTTAACCTCATCCGGCGTCCGATGTGCCGAAGCAATCTTGAGCTCATACTCAATACCAAATCCATCCAGGTATTCAAAACAATCTTCCATCGTGTCCTGGTCCGATGCCGAACCAAGGACTACTGCAACATCTGCCATCTGTTTCCTCCGGTTTTTTTCAATCGATTTGAAAGATACAAAAGCTCCGCGCAAGCCGCAAAAACTAAAATCCTCAACGGCACGGCTTACTTTTTCTCGCCGGTGGTAAAGGTTGACAAAATAATTTCCATTCGCCGCAAGAACACCAGTTTCTTCATGCCCGGGGCAAAGATCTGCCCGTCAAGATAGAATAACCGGTTTGTGAATTCATCATAGTATGCAAACCCGACAAATGCCCCACCCTTTGGATCGTCGTTGTGGGACCAAATCCCGTTGATCCGGATGGCATGCTGGCCGTCGATTTCTGCGGCTTCTGTACGTACATACGCGGTATCGATACTGATATTTCCGTAATGCTCCTGGCCTACGGTTCGTCGAAGCCTTAATGCCACCGATGAATCCACCGCGACCGGAGAATCGACATCTTCCCAGTAAACACTTATCCAGCGAATCGGGAGATGACGACCGATCCACACAAAATTGGAATCCGGGCGTTCATGGATAACGATATAATCCCTGGGTACCCTGAATTTCCAGTCGTACTCCCCCTGGAACCGGCGGCTCAGTTTCTTCTGTTCATGTCGATCATAGAGATATTTCATTTGACGCTGGACAAACATCTCGTCAAAATACGAACGGAGCTCTTCATCGCGATTTGCGAGAACTTCACTAAACTGGGGAGCATCCGGAACGGTCAAAATCATCAAAAGTTGTTGCTCCCGCCATTGATTCCGCTTGAGTGCCACCGGTTGGTTCCCGGAGCGCATAGCCTGAACCAGGTTATCGGAAAACAGGCTCTGAATTAAGTCCAGAGACGGGGAACCGTCCCGCAGGAGTGACACCAACAAAATATTCTTATAGTTAAAAAAGTTGCTGGCATTTTTTGGAGAGACACGCCGGATATTGTACCACGGTTCATCCTGGGGCGTATACACTTCCGGTGCAAAGGCATTCCTGATTTGGTCTTCAATCAGCGTCCAGTCGACTGAGTCTGCGATAACGATCAGTTCATCCGGTTCTCCGATGGCGTCCCGCTTGACGCCACAGCTCACAATCACAGCGATCACCAGTATTAATACAGGAATGAATTTACGCATTGCAATTCTCCTTTCGAAAAATGTAGACGGACTCAGGTGCCTGCCTCACCTGCTGCTGCCGGTCATTCAGATATGATCCCAATAGTGTATTCATCATATATATTACTCGTATCCGGGACTGTTCCCGGTGGCGGTGTCGCAACTCACTTTCCATGGTTTGCCTGACAGCATCCGACCAAACTGATCTGGTCGTCACCAACCGAAACGGTGCTCCACTAAACAGTTTCTTAATGTCCTTCTCAGTGAACCATGTTATCCGCCGGGGAACCTCAAATCCCGCCCAGTCAACCTGGTATCGTTTCGCCTCCCAGGAGTCGATGGCCGGGACGCTGAGCAATAAAAATCCTCCCGGCAATGTATGGCCTGCCAGAGATTCCACAAGTCCAGTCAAATTCTCAAATTGTCCCAGTGAATCCCAGACTGTTACTACATCATATTGATCAGATGGCAGGCTTTCCATGTTTTCAAATACCTGAATTCCCAGCGGGGTTAACGCCTCGTGGAAATCTCCGAATTGCTGCACAGCAGTCACATCCCAATGATATCTGTGCATATATACCGGAAATCCTGCGTCTACACCGACGTCCAACAAACGCGCACCAGACTGAAATTCCTCGATGATCAGACGCTTACGCCAGAGTGACCACTGACGAAGGATATGAGTGATCCAATTGGTATCCGATGATTCAAATTCCCGACTCCGGATTTCCCAGGGTGGACGGGGATTTAAATACCGCAGACCGCAATCCTCACAACTGACAATTGTATATGGTTCACTGGAAGATGATGTATCGACTCCGCCGACTGTACGCCAGGTCCTGAAATTTTTGCTGGTGCAATAGGGACAATCAACCCGGAACCAACCGCTTTGCTCAGGCATCCTCTGTATCCAGGAAGATAAAAACCGCCTCCCGATCGTCTACCGACACATCGTGAACTTTTACTCTGACCCGATCTCCAAGCCGGTATCGCTTGCCGGTTTTCCGTCCCACCAGGCGATAATTATCCTTATCGTATTCGTAATAATCATCATCCATCCGGGACATGGGCACCAGGCCTTCCACCAGATAATGCGTGAGCTCGACAAAGGCTCCGAATGAGGTGATTCCTGAGATAATACCATCGAACGTCTCGCCAACTTTCTGGGCAAGGAATTCCATCGATTTAATCTTGGCGTACTCCCGTTCCGCCTCCATCGCATTCCGTTCACGCTCGGAGCTATGCACACATGTTTCTTCCAGATACTGTTCCAGCGAGTCGGGATCCTGCGGTTTGCCCTGCTCAATGTACTGTTTCAGCAGCCGATGGACTACTAAATCAGGATACCGGCGAATCGGCGATGTAAAATGGGTGTATTTATCAAACGCCAGCCCAAAGTGCCCCAAATTTTCCGGACTATATTTCGCCTTGGTCATGGACCGCAGCGCCACCTTTTCGATAAAATCCTTAAACTCCAGATTTTCCACGATTTCCAGGATATGGCGGTAATCTTCCGGTTCCACTTTCCCCTCGATATGATACGTGATTCCCAGATTTTTCAGCAAGGTCAGAAAGGCTTCAATATCCTCGCGGGGCGGATTCTCATGCACCCGGTAGACGAAGGGCCATCGTTCGTTCTTCCCGGTATTTTTCCCGGCGATATGCTGTGCGACGGTGCGATTGGCCCGGAGCATGAACTCCTCAATCAGTCTGTGGGCGTGCAGGCGTTCGCTGGGACGCACCTCGTATGGAACACCGTTTTCATCCAGTGAAAATATCGGTTCGGGGATATCGAAATCGATGCTACCCAGATCTTCACGCTCCCGCTGTAACGCCTGACTCATCATCTGCATCAGGTGGATCGTATCAGCATATTCGTGGTCCTTCCCCTTGATGATCTCCTCAACTTCCTCATAGGAAAACCGGTGATCGCTCCGGATGACGCTCTCCCGGATGGAATAATCATGTACCTGTCCGCTCGAGTCCATCTCCATGATGACGCTGAACGCCAGTTTATCCTCATTCGGCCGGAGGCTGCATAATTCGTTGGAAAGTCGCTCCGGCAGCATGGGAATCACGTGGCGTACAAAGTACACCGAGGTACCGCGTTCCCAGGCCTCTTTATCTATTGTGCTGCCCCGATTCACAAAATAGCTGACGTCAGCGATGTGTACACCCAGCTCGAATCGTCCATTACTCAGCTGACGAAACGACACAGCATCGTCAAAGTCCTTGGCGTCCTCGGGATCGATAGTAAAGCAGAGCTGATCTCTGAGATCAACCCGCCGTTTTAACTCGTGCTTCCAGTCTGGCTCAGGGATATCGCTGGCAGACTGTTCTACGTTCTGTGGGAATTCCAGATCCAATTCTTTGGACTTGGCCACAATCTTGAGATCCATCTTTTTTTCACCGGGAAAACCCAGTATTTCCACAATGTATCCCTGCGGGTTATCCTTGGGATCGGCCCAGTCCTCCAGGTGTGCTACGACAATTTGACCATCTTTCGGGCGGGTTTTCCCATCCGGCAGTTTGGCCTTTTCCGGTGGAATGTACAGCGACGATTTCAACCGGTCGTCCTCTGGCACAACATGCCCGCCTACATCGTCCTCGTGGTAAATGCCAACGATGTTTTCGGTGGTGCGCTCCAGAACGTCCAGGACCTTGCCTTCCGGATTTTTCCCGAAGGATTTCCTGAAGACTAACGCCTTCACCACATCCCCGTCCATGGCATTTTTCAGGTTATCGTATCCGATGAAAATGTCCGACCCCTCATCCACCAACACGAAGCCAAATCCCTTAGACGTGACCGAGAGTTTCCCTTCCACGATCTGCTTCTCCTGGGGATAGCCGTAGGTGTTCTTTCGGAATCGTTCTATCTTGCCCTGATCGCTCAAATCTTTCAGCCACTGCTTAAAATCCCGATACTGATCCCTGGGAACGTTCAGCGACTGGGACAGGTCTTTCGGTTTAAAGGTTTTACCCTTTCTGTTCTTCAAATATCCAATTACTTCTTCGCGAATTTCTTTTCCTGATCTACTCATAACTTCTCTATTTACTCTTTCCTCATTAAGTCACAATAATCTTTAAAAATATTACTGCTCAGCTTAATTCTGTATCAATGATTTTATGTGTTAAATGTCATTCGTGTTTAATCGTATCTGTTTGTGGTTAATTCTACTTAAAAATAGTTAAAAAATCTTACATGAATCCTCCCGTTCTGCCATCCTCCATCTCGCGGAATGCCGTAATCAATGCCAAGTTGTCCGACTGCTGTTTGCAAACGGAGCCCAAATCCGAAGCTGTCCATGGATTGACTGGATTTTCTCCTCCCAATAAATCGTTCACGATACCCATAATCGTAGAAGGTAACGATTCTTGATCCCTTTTCAAATAACAAGCGGTATTCCAGATTGACCCAACCGACAGCCGTTCCCAGGAAGGCTGATTCGTCGTATCCCCGGACAGAACTCGCCCCGCCAAACCGGTAGAGTTCCGGTACTGGTACCGATGATGGCGGATCAACGATATTGTGGGTTGTAAGTTTTCCGCTGAGTACGTGTGGGCCATTCACGGTACGTACCGCCTGAAATTCAAAGTCAATAGTTCGCAAGGGATCCTGAATACCGGAGATACCGTTTCGCTGGGCGATGGAATTGGAAAAAAAGACGCCGGAACGTGGATTACGGGGATCGTCCAGTGTCGAAAATTCCACACCGGCTGTATAGTCGTACCGGCGGTAACTCCGGATACCGGATAACGCCCGCCCGCTCGGCGTGCTGATGACCTCTGTGGCCGTGACCTCACCGAAAACGTTCCAGAGCCAGTTCAGTTGGTAATCCAGAACCAGTGTGGTGTGCCGTCGAATGTAGCTACTGTCCTGAACGAGTTGCCGGAATCCGGCCGTTCCGTTCAGCGGGTAACCGGCAATCCATGGTTCGGTATACGAAACCGCCATCTCCTGTGTAATTACGTTCTGTTTATCCCAGAAGATATTGAGTTGCCGCGCGGTCCCGAACAGATTGACAAAGTCGAACTGGAGCTGCCCGGTAAAGAATCCCTGTTGAGATTGAGTGGCCGGCACATATCCAAGAATACCGTTGAAGGTGTTGGCGCGGCGTTCCCGGATTTCCCACAGCAGGCCATAATCGCCATCGATCGATCTGAATAGTTTTGGCGAAGCAATACTTTCTACAAAATCAAACTGCCGCAGCCTCCGTTGTGCGGCCCGGATATCCGTCCTGCTGTAAGGCGTCCCGGGTGGAATTCTCATTTCTCTGAGAAAAATACGGTCTTGTGTTTCCCCTGAGTTCCTCACCACCATCGTATCCAGGATGATTTTACTCCCGGGATCGATAACACCTGAGACGGTAATATCTCCGTCCTCTGCCGTAATACCTCTTGCCGCCCATTTGGCAATTGGGAATCCCCGATCGGCATAGTCCGCGATTTGCGATTTGATGCGGACCTCCCAGATTTGCGGCGGCGTCGTCAATTCTCCCGACAGCCGAAACTCAGGAGTTCGCTCCTCAGTGGAATCAGGGCGCCCCGTCGTATAGAGACGATTGATTTGCTCCCCTGATTCAATGAACACTTCAATGGAGCTCGCTTTATCGGCGGGAATCACAATCGAATCCACCTTGCTGGAGAGATAGCCTTCCTGCTCCATTGCCTGTAATAATCTTGGCATTGCAACAGTAACGTAATCAGACAGATCGGAAAACCGGAGCACTGTGGAATCCCGAACCGTGACCTGTTCCGGCAAGCCATAGAACTCCACCGGTCGGGACTGCGCCAGGAGCGTAGTGCCCAGCACCATAATAACTGGTAATAGTAATTTAAAATACCGCACGAAATTCTCCCGATCCCTGGTGATAGACAGCACTCCGATACGGCTCATCCCGGCCCCGATACTGGAGCCGGAACGTCAGAAACTCGTTTATCCGATAGTCTCCGTGGAAGCGCCATTCCCAGGATGTCCCGAGATGGTTGCCGCCGGCGACTTCGAAGGGTAAAAACCGCAAATCCGTCTCCCCGGTCAAATTTTGTACGTTGATCCACCTGAGTTCTGCGGTGAGCCTGCCCTTTTCTGAAATTTGATAGGTATACTCCTCAGCCAGCTCGGTCAGCCGCACATCGATATCCTGTTGCGCTACGGCTCCCTGATTGTTTTCCCAGGTGATCTCTGTCCGGAACAGGTGCGGACGTGTCGGATGATACCCAAAAATCCCGGAGAAACTTCGCTGCCGGACCTCCCTGTTTCGCAATGACTCAAAATAGGATTGCCTCGATAATTGCCGCTGTTCGACCGTTACTTCTACCGTCCATGGCTGAAACGCCGTCGCTCTCCAGCGTACACTGTGCTCCAGTTCATCCTGACTCTCCGTTCCCCGGACATCGAGTCCATTCAGTGAAGCCCGGTGAAGAAATCTGTACCGTACCGCGTAATAGGGCGAATTCGGAAACAGGTACAGTTCTTCCTGCAGAAGTTGTGATTGCTGAACAACCCCGGAATCCGGATTTGTGATTTCCTCCCAGCGAAAGTGAAACGCAGGCGTGTTCATACGAGTCTGTTCTTCGTATCGCCACCGGGTAACAGATCGCATTTTTGACGCGATGTGGTGAAAAATTGTAGTCGGTTTGTTACTGAGATACCGCTTGGGATCGAGACGGATTTCGCTTCCGAGCTGAATCCCGGTGACCGGCTCATATTCATCGCTGGGCAAGACACGGAGAATATAATTCCCCCGATCGTCGGGATAATAATCCGCAAAGGTGGTATCATAGCTGTAATTGCCCAATCCCTCTTCCACCTGGATATATTGATACTCCTGCCTGGCAACCTGCTCCTTTTTCCAAAGAGCGTCCCAGTTATAGCCGAGTTCAAACAGTTTAATATCCGCATCCCGTAGCGCACCGGACCAGTCCGCCAGGATGAACCTGGCATCGCGCCGGTTTCGGTTTTCCTCGTAGTACGTGGAATAATCGCGTTGCCGGTGCGTAATATTCACGCGGGTATTGACGTGTCGTCCAACCCGAACTTGCCCAGTGAGATTTATAGTTTCTCCCACGGATTTATCTATCCGTCCCATCCCGGAATCCGGGCGCTCGGCAATCTGTTCATTTTTATAGGATACGGTTGCCTGTGAACCTGCCTGGTTCATTAGCGTGATTCCACCGCCGGGCTCCCGCAGTACCACCGATGTATCGCCGTCAAACTCCTGAAAATTCCATGTGGTAAACGGGTGAACCCATCCGCTTCCAACCTGGAGTTTTCCCTGCTGAGATTCCCTTGTATTACCGTTTCCCGCGTTCGCATAATCCCGGCTGAAGTTCAGGGTCTCCAGGTATTTGTAACGTCCCTGGATCCGCTGCTCATTTCTCATGGATCTACGTAGCCCGCCTTGCTCCAATGCGCCCCACTCCACGTGGCCGGTCAGATACCGGTTATCGAAAACTGACATCCCGACGGTGCTGCGTATATCGTCGTCTGAAATCCGGCGTTCTGAGATATTCCACTGCCGCGCAAATTCCACCGGATTGGCCCGGTCTATGGGATTAAAACGCCGATTCCTGTTTTGGTAATTTCCATAGATGGTGAGGCCATTTTGGCGTCTGGTGTTCTGCCGCTCACCCCAATCCAGGATTCGGTATTCTCCGGAGGCGCTTCCGGCAAAACCGGTATTGTCACTGTCACCAATGCCGGAGAAGGTGTTGGCATCAAAGCGACTGGCTGCAAATTCAGCGGAAACACTCGCCCGGTCATTTGGTTCCGCAGTCACCTCAATTGTTTGGGCTAAGCGGGATACCGGTGCCTGCACCCGGATAGTCGGCGAGTATTTAATCTGGTTGCTCGATGGATTATATTGATAGTAAAATTGTCCCGATTGCGTTGATGTTCTAATATATTTTCCGCTTATATCTCTGCTGAAATAGATGCTGTATTCTCCGGCCTCTTCCCCGACATAATTAAAGAATGTCACCCCGTTGCTATCCGCCTGTACGTAAGCACCAGCCGTATCCGGTGTCGCCGACGATATCCTGAGATCGCCGATCGCATCTCCCGAGTCCCGTAACGAATCCCGCACCGCATCATTTATAACCGGGTTAAGCGGATTGTCCCTGTCATCACTTTCAGAGGCAAACATTCCTCGTATTTGGACTCTATCATTCCAAAGGGATGATTGTACCTGCCCGGCATAAATAGATCGGGAATACTGGAAATCTGCATATTGAAAGTCCACGACAATCCGGCTCTCTCCGGTAATGAGCTGTTGGGGAGTGAACGTCAGCTCCGCCGTGCTGTAATCGATGGTATAATCCTGGGTCGCACCACGGGTCAGCCTGGTGCCGTTAAGCCAGACGGTCTCTGTTCCCGCCAGAACCACGATATCCCGGCTGCCATCTCTGCCTGTTAAGCGGTATGGGCCCTGGTTGCCCTCCTCGCCCCGGAATTGCTGAGTGCGGTACTGTCCTTTAGACACGGCACCGGCAAGCATCGCATCCTGGTTTTTGTAATTCCCGGAGACGGTTACACCTTCCAGCTTTCTACGGAATTGGCCGAAGGTGCCCACGTTGATATCCGTGGAAAAGTCGCCAAAGGTTGCCGCGCCATTGGGGTGCTCCAGATTAATGAATACCCGATCGACTTCCTCCAGGCGCTGGGTCGTTCCCTCAGGCTGGAGGGGTGTACTTTGATCCGTCAGGGCGGCCGTAACGCCGATATTCGTTCCGATCGTCCCGTCGAGTTGCATCCGGAGGCCGGAATTCAGGGAGAGCCCCTTCCCGGTGGTCAGATCCAGCTCCCGGAAGATACTCCCGTGACTGATAAGGTTTGTCGAACCGGCGTACTGGGCGGCATGCATGTCCTGCTCTCCATCCGTACGACTCTCTGTTGTTACTGAATCACGCAAGAGAATCGGCAAGAGCAAGGGTTCAGGCCGCCACTGCACCTGTTGTGGGACGGATACCGGATAATATCGATAGGTTATCGTGACATAACCGGAATCTGCGGGCCAGGATCTAAATCGGAGCGTCCCTGTGACTTCCTCTATGGAATATTCGGAGGAATTCAACAAGCTATCGTGGTGCTCAACACGAACGGAACCGGAATCTACCCAGGAGTGCCGAAGGGAATATGCGGTTTTGCCGGATTGGATTCGGATGCTTTCAGTGGTGGTGTTCACCTGCCCCTGGTCAAGTGGCAGGTGGTAGGTTCGGGTGGTATCGCTTTGGCCGAACGCCAACCCAATGAGGTTTGCCATCACCACTAAGGCGAAGCTCATATTCCGGACTATCCGCTGCATTATTCGCCCCGGCTGGCATCGATACGATACACGTAAATTTCGGGAGGATTCGTAGCGAGAATATAGAGCACTCCCCTGGCAGCAGTTATATCCGTGGCATTTTGCGACTCTTCCAACTGCAGGGCTAATGTCTTTTCTGGAAAAAAATCTTTGGAACTAATTCGAGTTAATACTCTCGTCCGATTGAGTACATAATTGGATTTCGGAGCGAATGCAACCCCGACCGGCGATGTGATGGACGAATCCCGGACTGTTCTTTTTAGAGTACCGAACCTGTCAAAAATCAGGATTTTTCCAGTTCGCTCCGCAAGTACCCAGAGATTACCTTTGGGAGAAACTTGCATCTTGCTGGCGTTTTGCATAAATCGGCCGAGTTCGGTGAATGTCCCCAGCGATTGCAGGAGATTCCCCTGAGGATTCAGTTGGAGAATTTGATTCTGTTCGGTATCCAGCACGTACAGCCATCCGCCGGGCGCCTGGTCAACGCTAAGGGGATAGTACACGACCCCCTCGTCAGCATTTTCCAGCGGTACGGTCCGGATAAAATTCATGTTCCGATCGTACATCTGAAGCCGGGAATTGTTATAGTCGGCCACGTACAAATTCAGGTTTTGCGCCAGAGCGATATCTGCCGGGACGTCATACTCCTCCGGCTGCCAGCCAAACCGGCCCCTCGTATCGAGGACTCGCCCATCAGGAGCGAGTTTGAGAATCCGGTTTCTCCCCGGATCGGTAAGATAGATGACGCCGTCCGTGGTAACTGCAATGGCGCCGGGGTTGATTTCTCCGGTTTCCTCATCTCCCCGGGGGATGATTGTTTCTACCAGGATAGGTGAAGAGGCGAAGACCGCATATGGAATTACGGAATAAAGACAGACGAGGAAAAGCCACAGGAGGATGTAGCTCTTCCCTGATTGATTGCGGTGAAAATTTGGGACGTTATTCCCCTTGTTTTTTTCCACATTTCGTGCAAAAGTTGGCTTTCGCCGGAATCTGGCTGCCGCAATGAATACAATATCTGGTATCGCCCGAGGCCTGTTGCTTGTCCGCAGGCTCAACCGACTGAGGTTCACCACCCTGTTCCGGTACAGCGGCACTTTCCTCCCGTGGCGTTCGCTCTTTCCCCGAAGTGGTGACGTAATAAAGGACTGCCAGGATGACTAACACTAACCCAATAATTATCCAAAGCGAGTTATTCGATTCCCCTGATCTTCCTGAAGCCTGCCCGGTACCTCCCTGCATACCACCGCCCATCTGGCCTCCACCCTCACCCATTTGGCTCTGGAGCAGATTGTTCGTCATCTCTCCCTGGGGATTATCATAGTGCGCCTCGATGTGTACCTGTTCGCCTGCCGCTACTCCCATATAATGTGCCCGGTGATATTTAATGCCGTGCGAGTCTTCCATTTGATGATCTGTTTGTATCTCCGGCTGGAAATTCTGTGCGGCGAGCGGCTGCTGTAAATCGACAATAAGAGAATCTATGGGATGATTTGTCGCAAAATCGTACGAGTAGTGCCGATGCGCATTTCCCTCCTGGAAGGGGTTATAGTAGAACTCCACGTGAAAAGAAGGCTTTACTGCGGAAAAAGTGATCTGCTTTCCGTTTTCGCCGTCTTCAATTGGCACCGGGATCATAGAATTTGCTGTTGTGTCAGTCGAACCGGCAACCAATGCAAATCGGGACTGCTCCGGAATAGGAAACGAGACCTCCATGGGAAGATCGGCCTCGTTGACTTCCCCGTTAAAAATAACCAGCACGCCGGGATGATCGTATTCCGGCCAAACGGAAATCAGGAAATTCTGAATAGGAGCCTGGGCAAATCCCATATTGGCGACCAATAAGGCTAAGGCTAATGTCAGGGTTTTCCAGGTAACTCTCATATGGTGTTCCTTTCTATGCAAAAATAATTCTCCTTAAGCGTTCAGAACCAAACCGGCTGCATCGGATAGCCGGTTTTCCGGTATCCGGATAAAGCAGGTGGATAAAAATTGATGAAAACTACAAGGGTGGGTGTACTGTTTCAAGCGGAATCGTCCAGGATCTGGGTAAGTTCATCGACATCCTGCAGCGTAATGGTATCTTCCGCCAGCAACACTTCCATCAGATAATGTGAGAGCTCGGAATACACTGTCCTGTATTTTTGGTCCCGATCGTTCAGCCAGGCGAGATGCTTATCGATGGTGCTGGAATCGGCGCGTTTGAGGGGGCCGGTGATGGCCTGTTCCGGCGATTGCTCCAGGACGTTATCCAGACTCCGGCGGATCAGTGGCGCAAACATCTGCAGAAATTTATCCTGGGAAATACCCGCTTCTCCGGCAATATCAACCGCCATGGCTTCCAGCGCCACCAGCATGTTGGAGGCAAATACGGCTGCCAGATGATACGGCACCTTGTTCTCTGCGGTGAGTTCGGTCATGCTTCCGTGCAGGGTGTCCACGAGCCTCTGGCACAGTTCTTTGGAATCGCCCTCAAAAGCCCAAGCGCATCCCAGCAATCCCTTTCGCCCACTCTTGACGGTCGGGACAGATTGCAGCGGATGAAACGAAGCCGCCCTGTATCCATGTTCCCGCAGCGGTTGGAATACTTCCGAACTCTGGATTCCGGAAAAATGGATAAAGGTGGAATCGGCCTGTTCTGCGTCGAGATATTTTTGCGCGAGTTGCACGCCGATTTCTTCCAGCGTATCATCCGGAGTTGCCACCAGTATAAAATCACTGGGAACTGGCTCCCAGTCCTCCCAAATATGGATTGAGACCTGCTCTCCGAGTTGTTGTCGGATCTCCTCTTCACCGTCCGGCGTACGCGATATGACCCCGTCGCAATAATAATCCCGCTCCATTAATAACGAAGTGATACTTAGTCCAATATTGCCAGGGCCGATTAGAATAAACGAGTTTGTATCCATCGGTTAGACAGTTACTCCTTAATTATTTGTGCAGAGAATTTTGATACTTTAGCGTCGCTCCTGGTATAGGCATCTTCCGGTAGCTGCGCCTTTCGACAGGTTTCTCGTAAAAATTCTTCTGTGGTCCATTCATATCGGGTGGCAACCTGCGGCAACAGCAACCCACGGGCCTCTCCCACCTGAATAAACAGACCGTGTTCTCCTACTTTAATGGTTGTAAAATCTATTGTCAACTCCATGGGCGATAACACAGAAATTTCGAAACGAACATCGGGAAGTTCATTTTTCTCAATGGGATTAAACCGGGGATCCTGCGTTGCAGCATGAACGGCCATTTCCGCAACTATGTTTGCGAGCGGCATATCGGCCTCTATGTGTCCGATACAACCACGGAGTTCGTCATCCATGTAAATGCTGATAAAAACCCCGGCCTTCTCCGACAGTTCGGGGTAGTCTTCAATCCTGACCCCGACGGTCGGCTTTTCGCCAAAATGCCTGTATAATGCCTGCCTGGCGATATCAACTATTGCCTTCTTGCACTGAGTAGTCATTCTATTTCTTCCCGAATAATTGCAGCAAGATATCCCACGACCCGCCGGGTATCGCCGGTCACGTCGCCGGAATGGGCGTACCGGAGTATTTCGCACTTTGTTGCACCCCGCTCCCTGGCAAATGTTAACAGCGTGAGTACCGGCCCAAATCCACAAGCCTCAATCTCATGTTGATCCAGTGCGTTCCAGAGATCATCCACTTCCAGCGATTCAACAAGCTCCGCAAATCGGTTGTCCATCAACTCTGCCTTTCGGGCACTGTAGAAATGGGAGAGATCGGAGCTGCTCACCACGAGCATTTTATCGGTCCGGTACTTCCCAATCACTGCAGCTAACAGCTCGACATTTTCCCGGGATTGATCCCCCATAGTGACCGGGAGGATGGAGTAATCATGTGTATAAATGGTTTGGAGAAATGGTATCTGCACCTCAAGAGCATGCTCCTCCCCGTGACCACCTTTGGCCGACTTAATCCCGCCTTCACTGGTAATCTTATCCCTCAAATCCCGATCGATTGGAACCGTTCCGAGGGGCGTCTTAAACCCGTCGCCCGAATATACGGAAATATACGGAAAGTATTCCCGGTGACTCGGTCCGATAAGGATGACAGTTTCAGGCTTTATTGATTGAATGCTCCGATAAGTGTGCGCGGCAACCTCTCCGGAAAACCGGATTCCCGCATGAGGGACAATTCCGCCGAGTATCCGGGAACCTGAGACTTCATGATCTTCGGCCGAGGCTAACTGTGCCTTAATTAGTTGGGTAAGTTCGGTGGCATCCTCAGGATAAAACTGCCCTGCGACGGCCGGAGTTCGAATATGTTGTTGTGGCATAAACTACAGTGATCTAAAACCGATATGAAAAATTGATAGTGGACCAGGTATTGATAATGTCAGCGGATTCCTGTTGGTTATAGATTTCAGCCCAGCTGGCACGGCTGATTGACCAATCAACTTTGAATTGCTGCGCTAAAATGACACTTACGCCACCAGAAAGCACCAACCGGTCTCCCACGCTATCGTCATTGCGGTAACTGGGTACGTGATGGACCCCTCCCCGGATCTTTGCATCCATTATCGGGAGGAGGTATTCTGCTCCAGCAGCCAGTTCCAATACCGATGCGAAGTCATTCTGGATATTATGGTTCACCTCAATATCAATCGGGACGCCGTTATATCCCGGGATATCTGCCGACATCTCACTGCTTGACCAGTCCTTCCAGACGACACTACCTGCCACCAGAAAATTACCAAGGGTGACCGACTGTCCGAGTTGCACTTCCGGCGGTGACTGGATCTGGTAGTTGCCGTTCCAATCGCCCCAGGTTCCGGTCAAAGTTTCATCCACGTCCAGATATTTTGGGCTTTTAAATGAGAATCCGGTGCGAAGAAAATCTATTGGCGCCCATAAAATTCCCAGGGTAAATCCAACCCCGGAATAGTGAGAGTCGATCTCGTAGGCGCTGTTGGTTTCTCCCACTCGGTACATTTGACTGGAATACACATTATCGCCCCGGTACAAATGCAGACCAATTCCAACTGACAGTTCCTTTTGCAGCTGATAGCCGCCAGCAATCGTGTACGCCCCGAGATTAGATTCTTCATTGGTAAATTCTGTAGAATCCTGCCATTGGATTCGTAGCGCCTGATCCGTGAGCGCTACGGTATTGTACCCGACTCCCAGTGTAAATTTTAATCCGTATACCGGCCAAACGTATCCCAGTGAATTCGTATGGAAATAGTTCCGGGTAGTGTTAGCCGTCACTGTTTCGTTTTTCGTGGTCGTCACGGAATTATCTAACGAAAAATAGGTGCCACCCAGCGAGAGTTCTGCCCAGGTGATGTGGGCAAGGCCGGCGGGGTTATAGTGTATTGCAGAAAAATCATCGGCGATACCGGCATACGCTTGCCCGATACCATCTGCCCGGCTCCCTGGACCAGCCATGCCAATAAAGGGAGCGACCACATCTTCCGCATTTTGTGACAGGAGTAATCCGGGGAGACACAGCAGGATAAGGTACAAGCTG
Source organism: Candidatus Neomarinimicrobiota bacterium (assembly GCA_021734025.1). NCBI lineage: Bacteria > Pseudomonadati > Fidelibacterota > Fidelibacterota bacterium. Next base: position 239,937 of record JAIPJS010000001.1, on the reverse strand, counting down.
AGTTTTTTCATAATCTATTTACCTGGTTTAGTCTATCGTTTCTTTTGCCGCGCTTACCGTCGGCGGTTTTTAGGTCGCTGGTTGTCACTATCGCTCGAACTACCGGAATCTGACGATTTACTGCTGCTCGATGATCTCCGGGCGGATTTCGAGGAGGATCCGCTACTGCCTGACGAACTGCTGGACGCCGGCGGCGAATATGTCCGGGATCGTACTCTCCGGTTTGTGGTATTATCGTCAGAGGATCTGGGTTCAGCGCGCCCCCGGGTCACTGGTCGCTGCAGACTTTGTGGTAGTGTCCGCTGGCGCAGACGATCCCGGTCGATGACTGCTGGCGTCAACTTTCTGCCCCGCGATTCAGGCCTCGGCCCGATTGCGCGACCTGATGGACTACTCCCGATGCTCGCATTGGAGCCATTACTGGAAACACTACGGGAAAACCGATCCCGGTTTACCGGGCGTGGGCTATCAGGCTGTTGCTCGCCGTCAACCACGTAATAATAGTCAGGATACCAATGCCCGTACCCGTAGTCGTACCACGGATCGTAATAATAACCGCTGGAGTAATACCATGGTGAATAGTAGTTATAATTGTACCGATTCCATCCCCCATAGTACTGATCCCAGAGGTAGTCATCTGCCCACCAGGAATCTACGAACACGGGTTGATTTGAGTAACTGAAATAAAAGCTGGTACGGTAATTCCTTCTGTAATATGGATGGTGCCATCTGTTGGAGCGATAATAATACGGATTATGGGAATAGAAAGGATACCGATTCCCATAGAAGTTATACTGATTAAAATTCATTCCGCCGGACAGTATGGATTCGCGGTACTGTTCCCGGTATTCGTTGCGTAATGAGTCCTGAATTTGGGCCCGTTCTTCCAGCATTGCCTGCTCTTCTTCCCAGTCCTGGTACTCCTCTTCGACCTCCTGGGCATCCCTGGCATGATAACCCGGATAATACGGATTCGTGGTTGGGGGATGCATTGAGCCACAGCTGACTAAGAACCCAACGCCGATTAATATGATTGAATACTGTGTAAAATTTTTCATGTCCGCCTCCTTACGCCTACTTAGACGCACTGTCGGGTCGAAAGTTTCATACCCGTCGAGAGTTACGGTATAAATTGGCAGTTGCGGACAGAAATTACAATGGATATTTTACGGTCCAACTGAACTTAAAGTGGAGCCCAAAGAATACGATGCAATTAACACAAAAGAAATTAGCTATTTTCCTGGTTGGAGCGGCTGTATTTTTCATTTCCTGTTCCCTCTCTTCCCAGTCTGCCCAGCAGACACTTACATTGGCGATAAGCGGCGGCGTCTACGGTGAACTCGAACCGTGCGGGTGACCAACTAATCCAGCTGGCGGGGTCGCCAGAAAGTCCACCTTTTTAGAAAAAATTCGCGAGACGAGTCCGGATTTGGTCACGGTTGACGCGGGAGATTTATTCTTTAAAGTCCCCCGGCCGGCCAGTAACGCCCGGGCTGTCGCCGATCGTAAGGCAGATCTGTTTATTAAGGCGTACAATGATTTCCAATATGATGCGTTTAACGTCGGGATTAACGATCTTGCGCTTGGCGCCGATTTTATTAAAGCCCGAGAAGCCAATGCAGAGTTTCCGTTTCTGTCTGGCACGGTGATGGACTCTGATGGCGAACTGCTGTTTGATCCGTACACCGTGATTTCCCGGGGCGGACAAAAAATCGGCATTGTTGGAGTTACCACGGGCAACGAGCATGTAGATGACTTCACCTATGCCGACGTTGTAGAAGCGGCAAAGCAATATCAGTCGGAGCTAGCTGACAAAACGGATTATCTTATTCTCCTGGCGAGTGTGTTCAACGTAGATGCCAATAAACTCCAGAATGCTGATTTGGGCTATGATCTCATTATCAGGTCCCATACCAGCCGGTTCTCCCGAAATGCCCAAAAGACTTCCGGGGGTTTTTACATGTCCACAGGGAAGCAAGGCAAATACATCCAGCTTGTTACGTTCCATCAGGAAGATCCGAAGGAACCGTTCGTAGACATTTCCCGGAAGAAACAGCGTTTGGATTTTATCAAACACCGGCTCCGGAGTTACAGGGATCAGGCCGGTGATCAATCGCTGGAAGAAGCGTTTGGAGACAAAAAGCAGACACTGGCATTTATTCAGAATATGCAGGAACAGCAGGGTGAACTACAGAATGAAATCAAAGAGGTTTCAAACTATATCGCAGTGCAGGTTCAGTCCCTCAATCCGGACGTTCCTGACGATGAAAAATGGCTGAAAGAAGTTCAGGAATTTAACCAATATTCCCAAACGGTCCGGAATCAATAACCGGAATGTAAAGTGGCCGTTTTTCCCCTTGCATGGAGGGCATATGCATCCTATATTTTCCACGCTTTTTGAGGACGGAGTGCGAGAGTAGCTCAGTTGGTAGAGCCTCACGTTGCCAACGTGATTGTCGCCGGTTCGAGTCCGGTCTCTCGCTCACATAAACCCTCCGGTTACGCCGGAGGGTTTTTTTTATGTCATTTCCCTATGCAAATGCGTCGTAATTAGCACTGAATTATAGTTGCGTTTCGCTGCCGGAAATTGTTAACTTCATATGCTTTTTGAGAAACACGGCGACGTACCCAAGTGGCTTAAGGGAGCGGTCTGCAAAACCGCGATTCGTCGGTTCGAATCCGACCGTCGCCTCTCTAACATTCCCATATAATGTTTGACCAGATATTGCCGGAGTGGCGGAATTGGCAGACGCAACGGACTTAAAATCCGTTGGTGATTTTTCACCGTGTGGGTTCGAGTCCCTCCTCCGGCACCCATCAGAACCCCTCTGTAACCCCTGTTAGAGAGGGGTTTTATTTTTACCGTTGGAAATTTTTATCCGTTTTTCACCACTTCCCAAAAACGCACCTTACGCACAAATTACGTCCAAATGACAAAATATTCGTTACATATTCGTTACATAAACTCCTATATTATTATGTCAATTTGACATGAGTCATTTGTGAGGTGGATATGGGATTATTCCAACGTGCAAATTCGGATAAATGGTATGCCCGATTCAAAAATGCAAACGGACAATGGGTAAATCGGTCGACGGGCACATCCAATAAACAGCTGGCCAAAGAAATCTTAACCAAATGGGAATATGATGCGACCCAGGTGAGTAAAACCGGGAGAAAAGAACTTCCCTCCCTTCCCTGTTATGAATTTATGGAGAAGTATCTTCAGCATCGGGAAAAAGGGAAAAACAGTGAGACGGTCAAATTAGATAGATTAGCGCTCGAGGAGTTTATCAAAAATGTTGGGCCAACCACCCTTATAAAACACATCTCCTCTCAGGATATTGAACAATATCTTGAGACATTACACTCCAGGGATTTATCACCATATACTCTCCGCCAGAGATTGACCCATTTAAAACGAGCATTAAATTGGGCTATCGAAAGTGATCTGCTTTATCTTAATCCGGCCTCCAAAGTATCCCCTCCTCCCATTCCTCAGCAAAGTATACTCGAAATCCCAAGAAAGGATATCCGACTGCTGCTAGATAATTCGCAGGGGACTTGGATTGGTGATTATATTGCTGCTGCCGCCTATGGCGGTTTCAGGTCAAGTGAAATTACGCATATCAAGGAAGATGATATTCACTGGGACGATAACTATGTGTCTGTGGTAGGAAAATTCGACAAAAGGCGTTCTGTCCCCCTTTTTCCTTCACTAAAGACCTTATTTACCAGAATCTTGGAATATACACCCACATCAGATCCGAGAATTACAGCCTGGAACAATGGAAAAAATGATCCTTTTTTATTTTACCAAGTCAATGATAATTCACTAGTGTCACAGGCGTTTAAGGGTATAGTTCGTTCTATCTGGAGTAAAGACAAATATGAAGTGACCTCATCAGAGATTAAGAGGACAACCGGGGAGATGATAAGCCAAGATGAACTTTTCATACCCACTGAAGAGGAAAAAAAGAGGTTGGGTCGAAGTATTAAAAAAGTTGCGGTGGAGCATCATGATGAGAAAGACCGATATAAATTCCATGACCTGCGCCATACCTTCGCAACCAATTACCTCAGGAATGGTGGCTCTATTGAAAAGTTACGGAAAATATTAGGACACAAACAAATTAGTACTACTCTAAAATATGAACATTTAGTTATCAATGATTTACAGGAAGATGAAGACCCCGTTACCTATTAACTGAAAACACTCTTCACCACACGATTTACTCCCTTCGTAGAATTATCAAATTTTCACCACATTTGATGTCATATGTAGTGAATCGTACTAGTGCCAACTATTTGGTACCAACCTTCAGCATGGTGACGATGGTTTGGGTTATCTCATTTTACAAGTTCCCGTTCTTCATAGGATTCCTCCTGTGTTTGGATTGGCAATTGGACGGGAAAAAAGCCCCACTCGAATCAACGGATGCGGTGTTGGTGTACCCAAAAATGCTTACACGAGTATGTTTCAATAATCTCTTGGAATACAAGACATACTACATATCGATCATCAATTAGTAGTGCTTCCATCGACATTCCGGACAGATCCCATGGGAAATGGTAATATCGGGATGATTTACAAAATACTTCTCCATCAGATGCCAATAGCCGTCGTCATCCCGGCTACTATAAACCACACAGGATGTCCCGAGAAATTGGTAAGGAGACATCCTGCAATGTTTAGAGGAATTATCATAACTTTTTAGGTGTTAAAACAAAGTTATATCGATCGACTCTAACATGGTATTCTCGCTAGAATCATCAAGATTCTGGATAGAGAATATATCTCCGGATCCATTTTCTCCTGCAGGTATTTCAATAGTAAATTCCCCTCCGGTATAATTACTGTTCCACTCAAATGAAACATTTGAGCTAGGAATTTTATAATTACTATCTCCACCGGCTTCAACAATATTGAAATGAGCACCTGGGCTCTCTGCAGGGTCTAAATATTCGCTGGCAGTGAAGCTAATGAAAATCGTTTTTGATTCGGTTTGTCCGCTATTATCTGCACTTCCTGTCTGGTTTGCACTTCCTTCTGGTGGCATTTGGTCAGAAAGTTCGATTGCCGAGGATAGTTCCCCTTTGCCTGCAGTATTTGAAGCAACTATATAGAAGCTTATAGTATTACCAGCAACAAATGGGGTTATCCCTGGTTGGTCTTTGACCACATCAAATTGCTGAGGGATTGAAATTGTAGTACTCTGGGTTGGGAGGAATGTGTTTGCTTGAACAGTTCTTATTTTCACCAAGTCTGTATTCTCTTTTGTATCGCTGGCATAAATAAGATATTCCTCTACATCATCCATGGTTTCCCAGCCGAAAGTGAGGTTCTGGGTATCCCAGTCGACGGAATCCGCTGTGAAATCATCCATATTAAGTTCAAAGTCCCGTACGATACTGGGTACAGATTGACTTATCTCTGTAGTAAATGAAAAGTTTTGATTAACATTATCTTCTTCAATTGTCGAATATACCCTGAAATTCAGTGAATATATCTGGCCGGGTTCAAGAGTATTATTTGGTGTTATAAACAAGATGGAATCATCAGAGGTTGATATTGAGGTGAATACCTCAAGGTTATCTTGATCTTCAAGAATTACATAACCATCCGAATTTGAAATGTTAATAGGTTTTGAGAATTCAATTTGGATTTCCTCATCAATTGGAAATTGGTCAAATACGCCATCCAACCGCTCCAAATTCGTCCCTATGATTTCGATTCCATCCTCTGTTTCAAAACTAAGCGTATCTGAATATTTAATACCTCTGGTACTTGAATAAGCATTAATGCTCAGGTAGTATTCCGTTTCTATCTGTAATTGAACCTTTGGTGTAATCGTCAAGACTTGATTTTGACTTCCGAATTCATAACTCATAAGCGTTTTGGTTGAGAAGTCTGGCTGTCGGGAGAGAGAAATTTCCAATGTCGTATCCGGATTTAGAGGCTCTGAAAATTGCATCCAGATATCCGATTGCACTTCTACCTTTTGATCTTCATTAGTGAAGTTACTATTAGTAACAAACGGCACATTATACGATACTGTTTGAAAATTCAGAGGGCTAAACACATCTTCATCCCGAACGAATGAATCCGTAGAATCAGAATACACTTTGAAATCAAGTGTATATACGGTACTTGGTTCTAAAGGCTCTGAGGGTTCAATATTCAGTGTTTTATCATTATCGGTTAACGTAGTTTTAACTTGGACCAATTGATTATTCTGAAAAAGATCAATATAGCCTCTATCATTATCAATATTAACCGCTGAAGAGAATTCAAATTGAATGATACCGTCAACTGGAAATTCATCAACTATCCCATCTGTAGCCATGAGGTTGGTGCTAAGTATTTCGAGCCCTTTTTCAGTGATGAATCTCAAAGTATTTTCGAAGTAATTTCCGTCAGAAGAATTCCCGCGTATCCTTAAAATATATTCTGAATCCTTTCTTAAGGAAACATTGGGATGAATCGATACTTTTATGCTATCCTCCCAAGTTGATTGGATCGCTACCGGATTTGCGCCGGATTGATTTCGCTGTAATGATATATTTACAGTTTCAATATCTATTGATTTTGAGTACGTTAATTTTATATCCTCATTAATTCCAAACTTCGTATTGTTATTCACATTATTTCGTATAATTATAGGCGTATCTTGTGCTATATTCAGTACGACGTTTCCGGAGTTTACTGTATTCCCCGGAATTAGAGAAATTTGATTTGCTTGTCCAGCGAATAATTTCCCTTCAAATTCAATTGGTAATATTCTTACAACTACATCCTCTGTCGCCGGAATATTTTGGAAGTTAAAAATACCGCTATCACCGATGGAAGTTGTATATAATTTCGGTGAAATATCATAGCCGCCATAATCCAAGACTACTTCCCCGGACTGTGCTGGTATAACCGAGTTCTTGTCCCTATTAATAAAAACATGCCCACTCAATCCCGCATTACTTTGATATAGATTGACATTCTGAGTAATACTGAGATCTTCAGACAAATCCTGACCAACTGGTACATTCAAGCTACTTAATTCATCTTTTAATGACGGTACTTCAACATTTACTTTTGTCAGTGAATATCCGTTTGGGCCTTGAAATGTAAGGCTATATTCTCCTGGGTCCAAATTCGTGGTTGAAAAATAACCTAAATCATCTGTGTAGACAAACTGCCTGCTTCCATCCTCCATCCAGGACACTTGGACAGTGTCTATTCGTTCATTCGTATTAGCATCTGTTACGATGCCTTGGATATAACGATTTGGTGGTTCGGGTGAGGTCGCCTCCTCAATACACCCAATAATCAAAATACTAAAAATCGTCACAGTTAACATCTGGAGTGCTCTCATGATATCCTCCGGTTACTTTTCTTTTTTTGTTTACTAAAAACGGAATTGAAATCCGAACTTATGCATTCCAGTAATACTTAACACATCAGTATTATAGGCATATTCAACCACCAAAGGGCTAACCCGCAAAGAACAACCAAAATTAATACTATTTATCCCAATAGTATTAATCTCGATGTTTTTAATACCTCCTCTAATGCCGAGAACGTCATATAACCACAGTTCTGTTCCTCCGCTGAACTGGATATTTTCCACCTGAATTTGATGAGTAGAATTCAGCATCATGTCCCCTGCATAAATTATCTTAAGGAACCCCAACCGCATATCGATGGCAGCTCCTATGTGGCCTGTCATTGGAATATGATCCATATTCCCAGATCCCGTATTCCATCTTATGATGCCCGCCAGGTTTTTAGCTGCAATACCTATTCGTATCCTCTCGATAGTGAGGAAATGAATTGGTATGGTTGTATGAATTCCAGCATCAAAGGCATACCCATGGGCTGAATAATGAGATAGAACGTGGTTAATATATTTTACACTTCCTCCTATCCCAATAGCCGGAAATACCCGTAATGCATATCCAAGGGAGAATGCATTTTCATAATCATTGAAAGTGCCGGTTTTGTAACCCAGCATATTCCGTTGCTCAATACCTGTTACCGCAAATCCTTGCCCCATTACTCCGATGGTACCGAATCGTTTTGAACCATATACTAGCGAGCCATAATAATGTTGTCGGTCAAACATCATATACGAATACATCCCGCCAAACACGGTTCCCTGAATTTGCGAAAGTCCTGCAGGGTTGTAGTACATTGAACTCGCATCATCTGCGACACCGGTAAAGGCGTTGCCCATTCCATCCGCCCGGACCCCAACAGGTAATCGGAGAAATGCTCCCCCCTTCCCACTAATATCCGATTGTCCAAGTAAAAACATCGGAAAAAGTAATAGAAGTGGTATTATCAATCGGACTTGCTTCATCATTTCAATTCTATTGGTTTAAGGTTGCGCTAAATTGTTATTTCAATATTGCAATCTTACCCACGGCCCGCTCACCACGGTTGGATTCAATTACATAGAAGTACACGCCATTTGCAACGGGGTCTCCATTTTCATTTCGACCATCCCACGTTTCTGACAATTCAGTATTAGCGGGTTTGGGCTGATTCTCAATTAGTGTTTTTACCAGTCTATTGGATGCATCATAGATGTTAATTGTTATTGCCCCTGAGCTACTTAGGCTATAGCGGATTGTCCCGGAGGTATATTCCGGATTGAATGGGTTCGGATAGAAGTAGGTGTTTTCGTCATCTAGCTTGAATCCGGTATTGGGGGAAGCATTTTGTGCTTTATTCGATTGCAGGTTGAAAAAACGTCCACCTGAATGGCTATTTAAATTTTGATTAATTTCTCCCTCTACTAAATGATCCCGCGTATAAATATACCCACTTATCCTAGTAGCAGTATTAATCGACATCGGGAAACGAACTATTTTAACTGCATTTGACCCTATTGAAATCGTTTTGATTGTATCCTCACTTGTCGAAAAATCGGAATCTAATACAACATCAATTTGACCAACAGCCGGATTTGGACTAACATTCTCGATATCAACTGTAAGGACAAAAGTCCCTGTACTTGTAAACTTTTGTAACCCAACGTCTTTAATAAAAATTGCTGGGGGGATTGGTAGGTTATTTTGAGTTGCAATACTGTCGATAGAATTCTGATAATTTTGTATTTTAGATAAAAATTCTATATAGGTATTTGTGAAATCTTTTATTTCACTCTTTAATGAATCATTTTTTATCCCGCTTTCCCACAAAAGGGAGTAAATATCCATTGCACAAGAGGCACTATTCCTTGCTGCCACGAAGTTATTAAAGGAATTTAATTTATTGATGTATGATGAATCTAGTTGACTTGCAGTATCGGCAATTGATCTAAATATTGTCCCAACTCTATCCTCATAAATAGCACTACTATCGTAATGAGACGAAATCAATTCGGGATCCTCCAGAAACGAATAATCCCCATTGTCCATTTCCGCTCTTATATTACTATAAAAATTGTATTCTTTAAGAAACATATTCGAACCCAAATTAACTGAGTTGTAACTTTTAAATGGTGTCAAAGTCTTATGTAATGTTCTATATCTATCAGTTGAAACTGTTACTATCTGCTGATTTTCAATTGTGGGTTTTGTAAAATTGTCATCGTCTCCAAAAGCAATATCAACTGATTCGTTAACAAAGTTCGGTACAGCTAAATATGTGTAGGCCAAAGAAGTTGCGGCTTCAGTGCCTGCTGAGAATTGACTTACTAAAAAACTTATCTTTACTGCTACAGCAGCAAAACTTCCAATCGAAACGATTAAAGAGGCCCCAGCAGAAGGGATTGCGGCTAAAATTCCCGCAACGGTTAAAACAATCCCAGTACCTATTAAAACAGCCCATTCAGAATATTCATTAATAGTATTTAAAAAATTGGCCGCGTCCTTCATTTGATTATTTTCAGAAATCATAACATTTTCATGACGGGCCATGTCTTGTTCCACAGTATAAAAATGGCCATACCCGAAATTTTCTTCCATGGTTTTTTGAACGGCTATTTCCTGATTTTCATCAGTAAAAAATTCATATGGCTCAAGAAAAAGAAATTCTTGAATGAAATCGTCAGCCTTATCAAACACACTCACATCAAACTTTTTATCTACCGCATTGTCACCTGTTTCAAGTAATCTTTGAGTGGCTGATCCCATGGCATCATAAATTATTTTTGGTTCTTCCATTGTCCCTACTAAATTAACAAATCTATCAAATAGTTTGTTGGCTACTCGCAACATCTTTTGTGAAATATTGTTACTTACATTTGCAGCCTTATTACCAACCAACTTAATATGTTTTACTTTATCGGCAATTTTTCTAAACGCACCACTTAATAATGTTGTTACTGCAATAGATCTTAATGACTTAGCTCCATATTCACTTATATCTAATACATCTCTAATTGCCTGTTCAGAAAGGTCCTCAGTAAGGTATAACCTGGCTATCGCCTCTATTTCACTTTCATGGTAGGTATCTTTCTCTATTTTCTCTGAAATGTTATCTAAATGGGTCTTTGCCTTATTCTCAATATCATTATAAAATGGATGGGAATATCTATAAAAAGGACGCTCAATATTTTTAATATCTTCAATTATGCTATATTTTTTATCTATATATGGAATTAATTCGGATTCCGCTTTTATTATATGCGGTTCATCCTTTGTCCCACTATTACCACTAATTCCAAAATCATCCTTAGCTTCAATGTAGTATTCAACGCCATCTTTCGTCACAACTTCAGAAGGGATTGTTCCTTCATAATTGTTTCCATATACATTGGTCATCTCAACTTCGGTATAGAGGAGCTGTCCGATTTTCCGATAATACAATTGCGTACTTATAAGTTCATTTGTCCTGTCCCGAATAGAAGCGCTTACGACAATTCGTACGCCGGGATTTAATTCGGTTACCGGAGTATGTTCAATTGCAGGTGCTTCATTAGGCAAGATCGCAATCTGGTACGGTTTACTGCGCGGATTAACTGACGGATCTGAAGCAGTATTTTCTCCGTCACTGGCTGTGATATAGTAATCCAGTCCCGGGGGGGATACCACAGCCGGCGGGATACTTCCTTCCCATAAAATACCTGATGTATTATTCATCGATTGGGATGTATATGTATTACTACTCGTGTTTTTATAATATATGATTGCGTTATTTACAAACGGTTCAACATTGTCCTGAATCTCTACCTGTATTGTGAACTCCGTTTCCTCGGCCCACGGTTTTGTATGTAACTGCCGCGTTTGATATGTTCTAGATATCTTTGGAATAGCTCCGGGGAAATACGTTCCTTGCACTATTGCCTGTTCTCCCATATAGTTTGTCTCAATCCGAACATCTCGCTGGGTGCCATCTTTTGCGGGGTTACTTGATTGATACCTAATAAGATAGTTACTTGAGACTTCCTCAGAAATGTAGTTTAATATATCAGTAAATTCTGAGTATATGTCATAATGGGCGCCATTCGTAGCATTTGTAATTGGTTCAAATTTTGGGAATAAATCCGTACTTGTCAGGGCAAATAGTGTAATGGAATTGTTCACACAAATAGTCTGAGCCTCCTCAAGCGTTGCCCCGCCTTGATCAGGGGTTTCATCTGTAATTTCGATTAAGATTTTTTGGGACCCTGGACGAAAGTTAAAACCTGCCGCAGATTGGGTAATTGCATAATATCCCGGCTCATTACCACCCGCAGTCACATTCCTATTCCATATTTCATTCTTAAAATATTCTGTATCATCGGTCAACTGGCCATCATCTTCAATAATTGGCATGCCATCCCCGTCACTCTGCCCATAGCGACATAATCCCAATGTAAAGTCTACTCCAGAATTGCTGAGTGAATTAACAAAATCGATCACATTATTCCTGACATCGTTCTGTTCATCACTCATACTCCCGCTATTGTCCATAAGAAAAACAATATCAGCCACTCGGGAACCACCCCCCGTCTCAGGAGGCGTGACTTCGAAATAATCCGTCTGTAAATTATCATTTTCGAACACCTGGAAATTACTCTTAGTTAATTCTGTTAACGCTTCCCCATTACGAAGTACCCGAACATTTGAATAAATAAAAGGAAAATTTTGGTGGTTAAGGTTCACAAGAGCAGCTTCTAAACCTGAATTATCAGTTCCATGATTTGTTGGATGCTTTTTAGAGATAATACTGATTCTCGAAGTCCTGATTTTCCATCCTCCAAAAACAATACTTTCATCGGAAGAGAACTGAAATTTAAAGCGAACAGATTGACCTTCATAGGCAGTGATATCGATAGCGGTAGTTCTCCAATCACTTTTTCCCGTTGAGGCATGTAATTCTTTCCAGTTATTTTCATTTTCTGTAGAAATCAATACACGACCAAAATCATGGAGTGATTCAATTGCAAACCATTCTTCAAATATCAACTTTAATTGGGAATTAGATTCTTGGGTTATGGGTAAACGAAATTCGGGCGTGACCAACGAACTACTGCTATTATTCTGATACTGCTTCCCATTACCAAATTTAGCTATATTCTTCCTGTCTACCTCATCTAACAACCATCCCTTATCTACTTGCCATTTTTCTGAACTTTTTCCGAACAAATCCTCTTCAATAACATGCTCTACTTTCCCACTCATTGACCAGGAGCTAGGGGCGAGTTTCAGTTTCCCTTTTTCCGATATATTATCATCGGTCAATGAGAAAACGGAATACGGGATTAACATGAAGCAGAATAAGGCAATATACAAATTTTTCATTCTACAATACTTTAACTAAAAAGTTATAGCACGATTAACAAATTTATTCAGTTCAAACTTAAAATTGTAAGTGCCCCGCGAAAACTTAAAAAAATTATAGACTACGATGGCAGTTCTATTTTAGCCTATTTTAAAAGGATTAGCAAGTAATATTATTATATGTGAGTATTCTTGGAGTTATAAATATTTTATATAAATTTCTCGTGCCTGATAGGTGAGGCTTCTCCAGACTTATTCCGAAGCAATATGTGTCTGATGTATGATCACTTGATAAAAATGATCTTTTTTATTGCATGGAATTTCTCAGTTTCTAATCTATAAAAATACACGCCCGTACTAACAGGTTCACCAAATTCATTCTCTCCAGTCCAGTTAATAGAGTGCCATCCGGCTCCCCTTTCAGACTCAATTAGTTTAGCCACCTCCCTTCCTGCAATATCATATATCGTTAATGTTATATGTGCGTTTTCAGGAAGACCAAATTTAATCGTGGTACTTGGATTAAATGGATTAGGATGATTTTGCTCTAAGATATATTTATCCGGGATTTGGTTCTCAGTAATTCCAGTAGTCCTGGTTAACCTGGCAACAGCGACATCTGTTAAGACAGAATTTTCGTTTAATCTTACTTTACTTAATGTCACCTCAGCCTCCCAGACATCTATTTCGTCAGAAGCCCTAAATTGGATATTTCCGAGAGTTTTACTCGCTGGCAAGTAACCGGGTTGAGCTACACCGAACTCCAAATGCCCAGAATTATCTCGATATCGCGCCAAAGTTTCGTCCGGCAAGTTATTCCATATAATTTTATTGAATTCAAGGTGCGATGGATCATATTTGAAAATTCCTTCAATGGATATCAATGAATTCGTATTAGTCAATATTAATGGAATATTGACTAACTCACCGGCTTTCATTTCCACATCAGATAGCTGTATCTCACTCTGCGCCTTTAAATTTCCATTAGAGGTATCATACGGCAAAGCGTCGATTTGCCCCATCCAATACTGGAGTATTAATGCACCATCCAATGCCGAAATTGTGTGATCTCGTGTTATATCTGCTGCCAGACTATCATTTGCAGACAATGTATCCAGCTTAATAACATGGCCCAAAACCACAAAAGCATCATATTTAGTAACTTGTTCATTTCCGTCCACATCGCCATAAACGAATGAGGATTCAATATCAATTCCACCGTTTGTAATATTGATTTCATTGCCACCATCGTTAACGATGATTGAATCCATTTTTATCGGAACAAATGTTCCCATTTCACTATTGACCTTGAATTTTAAGCGCGTTAATAATCCATTATGGGTGATTGGATCTGCTCCCGCTGCCCAATGTAACACCAGACTATCTGCTGTATTCCATTCAATCATCCACCCAAATTCACCCACAAGAGTCTCCATTGTATCTATACCTAAAAATTTCAATGCTGGCGAATTCTGGGTCATGTACATTTCAAGCGCTTTGATTGAAGTTTGGTAGGGCGCATCCAAATAAATTGGTACCGATACTGTATCAGACGGATTTGCTGTGACACTATCTATTTTAAAAGATATAGTCGGGGTGCCAACCAGAAAGCCGTTACCTAAAGAGTACGACTCATCAGTTCCATCCCCATCATTCCAATAATGCACTGTAACATCTCTGGTGCCAAGTTGAGCGGAATTACTGATATTGAATGTTGAGTTTATCTTTGTCGAATTCTCTATTGAAGTATTATCGGAATTTATCCCGCCGTCCGAAAAAGTTATATCAATACCATAACCATAGGGAGAAGTTTGCCAATCTGTATTTAATCCGTTTATAGTAACAGGTATGTTGTCACCGGGTTCTCCGAATCCAGGGGTAATACTTAACAGTTGTGGAGGGGCAGCTTCGACATAAAGAGCGTTTTCCAGTGTCAACAAATCTATACGGCTGTTCCCTGCAAATTTCTCAACAATTAGTTTATACATTCCTGGTTCTACATCATATCCAATTGATACCTTCGCACTTAATTCGTTTGCGGATTTAACGGAAACATCTGAGATCTGTATATTACTATTCTCCAAATCGACCGAGACACTTGAGTCGTCAACCGAGGACCAATAGGTTTCTTCTCCAATAATTGAAATATTAGTATCGAATGCTCCCTGCATAATGACATCTGGATTGACACCCATAATTGTTGGGATTAATGAATCAAGAACTGTAAACTCATTTTCCTTTCTTATTGTATAATTTCTTCCCTGAGATGAATTATAATAATCTACCACCACTGTATATTGGCCGACGGGGGCATTATTTGCAATCGACCATGTTGATATAAGAGTTGTATCATTAACAAGTGTATTTTCTGAAGTTGATATCTTGTTAGTATTTTCAGCCATCACCTGGATATAACCGTATGGTGAATTAGCCCAATATGTTGCCTCACCAGTTATAGTAACGTCAAGCGTTTCCCCCTGTTTACCGTCCTGTGGTTGTATATATGCTATTTTTGGTACTGGATAATCCACGGTAAATGCGTTCTCCAATACCAACTCTTCTTGCAATACTCCGGTATCATAAGTTTTCACTTCAACTGAATAAGTACCAGTTATATCCGTTTCAGGTATATAAACCAGGCATTGAATGTGAGTATTCGAATGTATTTGTACACTGCCAGAGACGATCGGTGCATTAATAAAATCGACTATGATGGAATCATACTGGGAATTATTCCATTGGGTTTCTTCGCCATAAATATGAAGGTCAAGAGCTGTTTCACCCAGAACACCATTATTTGGAGATATTGACAGGATAGCAGGTATAATTGAATCATTTACAAAAAAACCGTTAGTTAAAGAGGTTTTATAATATGATCCATTATTATATTCCAACGATATGGTATGATCGCCCGTCGGTGCCGTTTGCGATATATGAAATTCAGTAACAACCACTGTATCATTCAAGATGGAATAATTGTTTTGATTTATTCCCCCCTGCTCAGAATAAATTTCCAAATAAGAGTAAGGAGAATCCCAATTTGTCTGGGTACCTGTAATCGTAACATCTAAAACTCTACCCTGGGTACTTGTATCCGGTTGAATTGATTTTAATGATTGGGCAAATAGACAGGACGAAAAGAACCCAAAAATTAGTAAAAATATAACCTGATTTCTAAAATACATTGTAAACCTCCCGAAGTTCCTGGAAACGTTTATTATTATTGACATGAGGTGCCAATTCCCTTATTAAATTTTTAGCTTTTTTCGTTTTTCCACCTTGGTGAAATAACACTATTAAATTCAGCTGAGGTTCTAGGTAATTTGGAAACGTTTTTTTCATCAACTGATACAATTTTATAGCCTTGTTTTCGTGGCCCAATCTATAATCGGTCGAAGCAATATTATTTAAAATAAGTGGATTCCAGGGTGCAATTTGTTCTGCAATACGAAACTGTGTAAGTGCCTCCTGAAATTTACTCTGAACATAATATCCCACACCGTGATAGTAGGCTGGTGGCATACCGTTGGGATCCAAGGGATACACCGCAGGTTTTATATTATTTAGTGATTCATTCATTTCCGCATATTTTTTTTCGAACTTTAGTTGAAGGCTCCTGACATAATATTTCTCAGATTGCAATCTATTAAAGTTAAAGAACGCTCCACTAATACTGATTAAGACAAGCATTATCATTAGTCGGTTTGCTGCCTTTTTACTGAAAGTCCAGGAAGGTTGTTGCTGGGCAAATGCAATTCCAATAATGGAAAACATAATTAGCATAGGAGCAGCTCGCTCCTTGACAAATGTGAAATTTGAAATTAGCACCAATGCCAAGAAAGAGAGAAAGAGAAACAGATAATCTCCGTTCTCCCTGGAGATTGAGAGTAGTGAGCGCGCAGCGAATACGATTAATGAAAGATAAATGAGGAATGAAAGTGAACCATGTTCAGTTAGGATTTCCAGGTAATCATTATGGGGATTAACCGCTTTGGTAAAATAAATAGTATCATCAGTGTACTCAGAACCATTATACCTTGGATACACACCGGACCATCTTCCTCCCCCTATTCCGAGCACCGGATTATCCAGAAACATTTGAATAGATGCAAAAGCAAATTGAACCCGATCATCTGATGAAGATATTTTATAGGTTTTTTCAATTGTTTTAAGAAAACTACGCCTTGAAAAATGGACGTTTTTAGGAGAGAGAAAACCCAAACCAAGTGAAATAATTATCACTATTATTAAAACAGAGTGTCGTTGTAAAAACTTCATACCGTTGAAGTCTTCATGGCGATAAATGGAGATAGCCATCGTTACTAATATTATACAAAATAATGTGACGTACACTGAACGCGCACGAAGTATCATTGCATAAGATAATTGTAATAAAATAATACCAGCGATTAGAAACCTAATTTTCTTCGATTGCAATTTACTCCAAAGAATAAATCCCCATGGCAATGCACCAACAATATATTGGCCTGCAAAGTTTCGACTCATAAGAGTCGACCCAGGCGGCGAAAGTTCTGGTAAATTAATGATATAGATGTTATATGCCTGTAAAATTCCGACTGTCGAAATAATTCCGGAAACTACAAGAATACTCCAAGCCGTGTATCGAATAAAAACTTCTGAATTGTAGATGTTTATATAAATCATTACAAAAAAACTAAGGAAAAAAAGTTGTATAGGTATCGAAACACTTGATAAAAGTAATAACGGAGACCCTTTTATTATTGTAGAAATAAATATAAGTAGAATATATAAACAACTAATAGTAACTAGAGTTTTGGGGAGATGGATTCTGGACCAATTACCGCTTTGTGTTAATAATAAAATCCCAAACATTAATAAGGACACTGAAAACGCAAACCATTGTAAGCTATTTGAATCCAGAATAGCTGTAGAAAAATAGAGCGGGACAGTTTGAACAAGAAAGGGAGGGGCGAACCTGACAAACTGCCCCGCTATTGATTTTTCAGATGTTTTTAACACTATATTATTTCTGTTAATCAACGTTAATGCAAACCATTTAAACCATTATTTCATGAAAACCATCTTTTGTTTTGACTGAAAATTCAGCGTTTCGATTCGATAAAAATAAACGCCTGTACTCACCGATACACCGTCCTGCCCCAGACCATCCCACTGTACAGTATACCATCCTGCTTGTTGCTGGCCCCTTGCTAACACAGCAACCTGCCGTCCCATCAGATCATAGACGGTAAGTGTAACGTAGGATGCTTCCGGCAACCCGTATCTGATTGTAGTCGTGGGATTAAACGGATTCGGGTGATTTTGCTGGAGTGTATAGGTATCCGGGATATTCCCGTCCCGGTCGATGCTGGTCGGTGTACTGAGAGTGGCAGTTGATACATCAGTCTGCACCGGGTTTTCATTTAGACGCAGTTTGGCTAAAGTGACTGTACTTTCACCGGCATTGAAATCTTCCTGTACATGGAACCGGAGATGGGCGAGTACACCGACATCTGCAATTGCTTCGGTAGTCGTGAGCGCGAGTGTCACTTTGCCATGTTCATCCCGTACTTTATGCATGGTTCCATTCGCCACGTCAGTCCACTCGACTTCTGTGAATTCCAGATGATCCGGATTAAACTCGAAGACTGCCTTGAAACCCAGCAGGTTATTTGTTTCCTGCACAGATACAGGAACTGAAACAACAGCACCCGGCTCAATGCCCTGATCTGTCAACTGGAGTTCGCCGCCGGCAAGCAGTTGTCCTGCTGTCGTGTCACACGGAAGTGAATCGATGATACCGACGCCATACTGGAGTAATATCGAGGCGTCCAGGCTGGAAATTGATTGGTCCAAGGTAAGATCGGCTGCCAGTGAATCATTTCCAGACAATGCCAGCATCCCTGCCACATGCTGCAGGATTACTGACGCATCATATGCCTGGATTACTCCATTGCCGTCCACATCTCCATACGCAAACGATGTTTCTTCAATCCAGACTCCTCCATTGGTGCTGACAATTGAATCTTCGCCGGTGTCGAACACCGCCGATTCGATGTTTATTGGTACAAACGTATCCATCTCGCCTGTGACCTCAAATTCCAATCGCATAAATACACCGCTGTCACTCACTGCTTCTGCTCCGGCAACCCAGCTCATTAATGAAATATCATCCTCATTCACTATTAATTCCCATTCGACATCGCCGACCATTGTATTACTTGTATCCATGCCGATGAATTGCAGTCCGTTGTGATATCCGGTGAAGGTAAACTCGGCTGCGGTATATTCAGCATTAGACGGAAAGACCACGGAAAGCGGCAGAGAAACCGCATCATTGGCATTGGCCGTTACCGTGTCAACTGCCACCTGGATGACGGAGGACGGCGGGATTACGGTCGTCGTGTCCGTCGTTACGCGGAAATGGTCAACCCAGATGTTATCCGAATTTGTTCCGGAGGAACCGCCACCTTCGATATAATAGTTAACCCCCACATAAATATCTTTGCCATCAAAGTCGGACAGATCATAGGTATACTCATGCCAACTTCCAGTTGGTCCCCCCACCCTGAAATAATCCAATTCGTGGGTAAAGTCGGTCACGTTGTTGCCCGTTGTTGAGACGAATACGCGGAGCGAATCATCGTAATTCCCGGCGATTGCTCCGGCCCAGAATGACAGACTATCTCCCGCTTCGATCTCTGGGATCAGGGGACTGATGAGCCATTCGTCAATAAGTCCGATACTGTTTGCGTTTGTGTAATTGCTATACCAAAAACTCTGTCCGGCTTCCGGAAGTACAATATCCCCTTCTCCGAAATCAAGTGATTGCCAAAATGTATATGCTGCTCCACTTCCGTCTTCATCTACCACATTCCAACCTGCCGGTGGTACCGAGGTGTTAAATCGCTCTTCCCATTTGATGTTCGTGGCAACTGCTTGCCCGCCGTGGTTAATTAACAGTGAATACTGCTGGGAACCGTTGGTTAATGTCCCTTTATGATCAACTGTGATTGTATAGGTGTCTCCAACCGGATTGGAGATGTAAATCTTTTCCACGTTGTCCGTGATATTGTCCCCGGTAGTTGCAGCGGCTACCAGAACCGCCGGATCAAGCATATACGGGAAATACGTGTCATTGGCACTGTTCTCAATTCGGAGATCGAGATCATTTACCAAAGCCTTGTCTGTCGGATCCAGGGTAAACGGAGCTTCCGTTCCGGCAGGATCGGTCCAGGCAAGGGTGACAACCAATGGCTCTCCGGGATTCACCGGAACATCCACAGAATAAACTCCGCCGTCCGCAAGTGTTCGTTCCAGGATTTGAGTAGTGGTACCATCCTGCTCGATAAATTCGGCAGCGGTCTGGGCGTTCAACAAACCCCAGCCGTATTTGTAATCAGGTCCGTCAGAGGTACCCGCTTCATCCGCTGTCTGGATTACCAGCCCCTTCAACGTGGCAGACCGCATAGTAGCACCATTGTGAGTATTTTGAAAATGTTCCTGAAGCAATAACAAGGATCCCGCGGTATTAGGAGATGCCATCGAGGTTCCGGAATAATTGTCATAATCGGCATCGCCCGTGCTCACAGAGGAATACAGGTCATAGCCATTCGCCACGATATCCGGTTTAATCCGTCCATCATCCACCGGCCCCCAGGAACTAAAGGAGGTCATGACGACATCTGTGGGTTGGGCATATCCACTTGTTATATCTTCGATAGCGCCAACTGTAAGTCCATTTTTTGCACTTCCTGCTCCGCCTGAAATACAATCAAACGGTCCATCTTGTGGTCGCTGAGTTGTAGTTAAAGTCCACTCGTCGTTAATCCATGCCCAATGTTCTACGGCAGTGGTTGGGCCATAATTCCGATCGTTGCCTGCGGACTTCACAATTAAATAGTTCGGGGCATTATATGCGATCGCATCCCAGGTACTCGCCTGGGCATCATACCGACCAAAGCTATAATCCTCTGATTCACTGATGGCGGGAACCCCAAACCAGACCCACCGGTCATCATCGAAATAATTCCAGTACCAGCCGGAGATAAAACTGTAGGAATGGTTCGAAATTAGTAACCCACTACCGGCAGCAGTGCTCATTTCGGCGTCATCATTGTCCCAGTCATAGGCATCCAACCCGGCTTCGTATGCCATACCCTTTGCTGCGTTGATGACGCCACTGCCAATGAGTGTACCAGCGACATGGGTGGCGTGGTCACTCAGCGAAGTAGCGCCATCGACCTGAGTGACCCGTCCGGTGAGCTCTTGGTGCATCGCTCGGACTGCTCCACCATCCCACTCCCCGAGAACCATTCCCGATCCTGTCAGCCCAAATCCGGTGCTCCCACCTGGCCAAAGAGTATTTGTGGAAACCGTCGCCGCCGCATCGATATTGGTCGTTGTGTAGTAGAGGGGCATTCCGTTCGGTGCAAGTTTCTGTAATTCAAACACTCGCCCGTCTTTGGTCTCAACGCGAATTGGCCATCCTCTCCGATTCGCTTTCGCAAGCGCTTCCTGTTTCTTTGCAGTAGCCGTGCGTTCAAACTCATCTGCCATGTCCTGCAAGGTTTGCCGATTTTCTTGAGGACTTTGTCCAACAACCCTTGCTTTTTGAGCAAACAATTCTTCTGAAATAACCTGAAGAAAGAGAGTTGCCAGCAATACCATTGCGAAGTATTTGACGAGTGATTTACTATTCATAATGGACTCCACTCCTGGATTTTACCAGGGATTATGGCGTTGCAATTGATTCCTTGAAAAAATTTCATTTGTGGTAAATCCCGGTCTCCATGCACGGCACAAGAGCGAATGGAGACCGGCTTCTACTGGTTCACTGATGCTGATTTATCTGAATGACAGAAGTATTATTTCAGATAGATCATCTTCTGCATTGCCTGGTAGGCAGGTGTTTCGAACCGATACAAATACATACCCGCACTCACAGACTGTCCCTCCTCATTGGTACCATCCCAGTGTACCGTGTACCATCCTGCCTGCTGTTCCATATCAGCCAGTGTGGTGACCTTCCGTCCCATGAGATCATAGACCGTCAGCATTACTTGTGCTGCCTCCGGTAAGCCGTAACGGATGGTTGTCGTGGGGTTAAATGGATTGGGGTGATTTTGCCGGAGCGTATAGGTATCCGGGATATTTCCGGCCCGGTCGATACCGGTGGATGTAGTTAACGTAGCCGTCGAAACATTGGTCTGCACCGGATTTTCGTTGAGGTGCAGCTTCGACAGCGTGACACTACTCTCACCGCCATTGAAATCTTCTCGCACCTGAAACCGGAGCCGGGCGAGAGTTCCGGATTGATCAAGAGCTTCGACCTTCGCCATCGCAACAATGATTGTTCCGTTCTCTTCCTGTACCTGGGATATTGCTCCATCAGCTAACCCTGACCACTCGACTCCTGTAAATTCCAGATGAGCAGGATTGTATTCGAAGACGCCCTTGATACCAAAGAGATTATCTGTATCGTTAATCGACAGAGGAATTGAGAGCGTTATCCCAGGTTCAATGCTCTGATCCGTTAACTGAAGATCACCACTTGCCAGCAATTGGCCTTCCGTCGTGTCATACGGCAAGGAGTCTATCAATCCGACACCATATTGCATCAGCAACGAAGCGTCCAGACTGGAGATGGACTGATCAAGCGTAAGATCAGCCGCAACGGAATCTTCGCCAGTTAGGGTGATCATTTCTGCGAGATGCTGCAGGATAAGTGACGCATCGTATGCCTGAATCTGCCCATTGCCGTCCACATCGCCGTAGGCAAACGGCGCATTAATCCAAACTCCTCCGTCTTCAGTGACGACAGAATCCTTACCTGTATCAAAGACGGCCGATTCTACCGAAACAGGAATAAAGGTTTCTGATTCGCCAGTCACATTAAATTCCAGGCGAGCCAGCACTCCACTTCCACTTATAGGTTCAGTGCCTGCTGACCAGCTAATAAACAACCCATCATTCTCGTTTGCCACAAAGGACCATCCGGCTTCACCAGGGAGTGTGTTACTCGTGTCTATGCCGGAAAATACCAGTCCGGATTGGTATCCGGTCAAACTTACTTCTGCGGACTGGTAGGAGGAATCCGTGGGAAAATCAACATAGATGGGCACGCTTACTACATCCCCTGGTGCGGTGTCAACGGAATCGACAGTTAGTTTGATTATTGGCATTACTGAGGTTGAATCTAAATCGAATTCATCCAACACCGCATTCATCAGTGCTGTAAACTCATCTTTGGGGACGACCTCTCCGTCTACAGTTGTATCGACTGCCGCGCCAGCCGTGAAGGACAGGTATATCGTCGTTCCACCACCATCTGTTGTAGTTTGTACTCCGTAGTTTTCACCGTCATTTAGTCCAACAAATAATTCAGTTGCACCCTGACTGGCACTCACATAGTCACTCCAGTTGCTACCCACGAGATCCCAGATGCCTAATCCCCCCTCGAGGCTATATTCGCTAATACTGGAAGCCACACCAGCAAGACCGGTAAAAAGACTGTCACCAATTGGATCATTGCTTGCGTCTACCGGATCATTCGTGTAGTCTCCGAGACTAAAATAATCGTAGGCAAAGTCGCCTGGCTGAAATGTACCGGTTGCTGGGAGACCATGCGCATAAAAATAATCCATATCGGAAAAAAATAAATTGCCGCTGTTATCCAGGAATGTGGCATACCCGGGATCTTCTTCATCTGTGGCAGGGATGGTAGAGGCACCCCAGCCAAAAAGAATGATGTTATTCCATCCATAATTGATAACAGATGCATCGATACCGTTTTCAGCGCCCAGATCGGCATTCCAGGTATCATACACGAGGCCGTTTTCATCCAGCGCATGAAGATATGGAGCAGCACGGTCTGCCCCACCATCCATGATCACGAGTAGATCGGCATTCGGATGTTCGGGTTGTTTCACAGTAAATGAGCGAACTTTACTCTCTGATGTATAACCCTGATTATCAGTCGCTTCGAGCCAGTAAGAGATTTCATCTCCTACTGTAAAGGGTAAGCCGGTGATTTCCGCAGTGTACCAGCCGTTACCGTTGGACTCAACATCGTTCGCGGTAAATGCTGAAAAGGGCACACTAATGGTGCTTATGCTATCCGATGCATAAAGGGTAATGTTATCATCGCTTGAGATTGCGGTCCCGTTATCATCATCGTCAAGCAATCTGAACCGCACAGTAAACGGACCGGATGTGTTGTATGTATTGGGAAGCTGATCCACGCTAAATGCGATCGGAGCGCCCCAGGGATAGGTGACATACACTGCCATGTTGATATCGACAGCATCGGAATACCTGCCCCACTGTCCGCCTGTCCAGGGACCGCCGAACCACGTATAAGTGATTGGAGCCTGGTCGCCATCAGCCAGCGGATGCGGCTGTTCACCACCTTTGACAAAGCCAATTAGGAACGGTTCGGCGGTAAGCTCGGTTTCACTCCCAACCTGGAACCCCCCGATATCATCCGGCATTCGCTGATACATACCATAATCAGATACGGAACCAGGAGTATAGGGTGCCAGGAGATCACCGATAGGTGATCCGTCAAAACTGCCGCGGGGGATGGTTCCTGCTTCACCATCGGGAGAAATTGCCTTTGCCTCTTCCGAGTATTTTGCAGCAAACGCGGTATAATTCCCGGCTGTATACCAAGACGTTTCGACAAATTTGACTGAGCACGGCGCGGACGGCGCAAAAACAATCGCGAAGGTGTCTCCGGCGGCGCCACTAGATCCGAGGTAGTATTCTGCCACTCCATCGGTATGGTCTAACGTCCACAGCGTGGACGCGGAACTAGAACTCCGAAGCTCCGGATCATTCGATTTCTGTGGTGCCTTGAAGTGTACAAATTCCAAACCGTTTCCCTTTTTTTCCTGATTGAATTGTTGCACAGAAATGTCCCTCTGGGCCGGGGTTAAAACACGGTATTGGTCAGCCTTACCAACGGAGAGGGTCTTCTCTTTCGGACTGGCTTGAACGGCCATTGTCAAAAAAAGCAAAAGGCCGATTGGTATCATTGCTAAGGTAGTTTTTTGCATATTACTTTCCTCCTCTGTCGATTATTGCCTTGGAAGAATTATCGTTCACCAAAATAAAAGGGGTAAAAACTAATATGTTCTTAAGTATGCGTGTCCTCCTCAATATTGTTAAACATACCCTTATTCAAAGCGGTGAATTTTATACTCTATTATTTTTTACCCAGACTGATTGATGCGATGAAAATTTCATCAAGGGCCGTTCTATTCAAGCTTACATTCAAATACATTGAAGCCCTTATTCCCATCGGCCAATTTTCTGATGAATTCACCATCACACAGCGGTATTCATTTATTTCATATACACCATTTTCCTTATAGCCTTAAAATCCAGCGTCTCAATCCGATAAAAATAGACGCCTGTACTGACCGGCTGTCCGGTCTGGCTGTGCCCATCCCAGTGCACAGTATACCACCCTGTTTGTTGCTGGCCATTTGCTAACACGGCAACTGGCCGTCCCATTAGATCATAGACTGTAAGAGTGACGTGTGCACCTTCCGGTAATCCGTAGCGGATTGTTGTGGTCGGATTGAACGGGTTGGGATGGTTTTGGTGTAGGACATAGGTATCAGGGATTGCAGAGTCATCGCCAATCCCGGTAGTACTTGAGAGCGTCGCCGTCGTCACATCGGTCTGTACCGGATTTTCATTAAGGCGGAGTCGTTTCAGAGTCACCTTACTTTCGTTTACACGCAGGTTCTCATGCACGTGAAACTGAAGCCGGGCAATCTCCCCGGTGGCTGCTAAGGTTTGCGTGCCTGCAGCTGTCATGACAAGTCGCCCATTTTTCTCGTGGATCTGACGGAGGGTCCCGTTAAACTCGTCGGCCCATCGGACGCCGGCATACTCCAGATGATTTGGATTATACTCAACTGTGGATTCCAAGCCAAGCAGATTGGCGCCATTTTCCATGGTGAGCGGAAGAGAGATGGCACTCCCTGGTGTCATGGGTTGATCGCTCATCGCAATCTGTCCGGAAGCCACCACCGACTGGTCCGTCGTATCGTACGGCAGGGAATCAACTAAGCCGACGCCATATTGGAGCAGGATGGAGGCATCGAACGCTGAGAGACTGCCATCCAGCGTCACATCGGCTGCTATGGAATCACCGGCCGTCAAGGTAATCATCCCGGCTACGTGTTGGAGAATGAGTGAGGCGTCATACGCCTGAATTCGGCCATTCCCATCCACATCTCCATACACATAGGATGCCTCGATGTGAACTCCGCCATTGGTAATTGTGACTAACTCTTTACCTGTATCAAAGGTTGCAGACTCGACGATGATTGGTGCATATGTCCCGGGGGCGCCGGTAACCTCGAATACTAGATTCACAAATACACCACTATCACTGATGGTGTTAGCTCCGGCTGACCAATTCAGCAGAAGACTATCCGTTTCGTTAACAGTGAATGCCCACCCAGCCTTTCCAGTAAGGGTATTTGATGTGTCAATCCCAGAAAAGACTAAACCCGATTCATATCCATGAATGCCTAATTCTGCCGAGGTATAGGAGGAGTCTGTTGGGAATTTTGTGAACACGGGGATACTTACTGTATCTCTTGCCAGAGCTACAATATCAGGGATAGTTAAAACTATGTGGATGGCGGTATCCGGATACACTGTAATATAATTCTGTTTCACAACCGTGGCCGTGTCTACGCCATCACTGACCACCAACCTTACATCATAGTTCGATGCTCTGGTGTAAGTGTATGACGGATTCTGGATTGTCGCATCAACCGTCCCGTCGTTCTGAAAATCCCATTGCCAACTTACTAGCCCCGAGCTCTCCGGAGTTGTAGATTCATCCGTAAAGTTGACAATAAGCGGCTCCTTTCCTTTTACTGGCGTTGCTGTGAACTCTCCTGTTAATCCGAAAAATTCATAAATGATCACTATCCGCCAGTCATTCTCCCACGCCCCGTTTATCCAGTCCTGGCTCAAATATTCAGTCTGATACCCATTAGTATCATAGGTGTAGAGGTTCCGCCAGTCATTCTCCCACGCCCCGTTTATCCAGTCCTGGTTGAGAGATTCAGTCCGATACCCATTAGTATCATAGGTGTAGAGGTACTGCCAGGCATGCTCCCACGCCCCGTTTATCCAGTCCTGCCTCAAATATTCAGTCTGATACCCATTAGTATCATAGGTGTAGAGGTACTGCCAGGCATGCTCCCACGCCCCGTTTATCCAGTCCTGCCTCAAATATTCAGTTTGATACCCATTAGTATCATAGGTGTAGAGGTACTGCCAGGTATGCTCCCACGCCCCGTTTATCCAGTCCTGGCCGAGAGATTCAGTCCGATACCCATTAGTATCATAGGTGTAGAGGTTCCGCCAGGTATGCTCCCACGCCCCGTTTATCCAGTCCTGGCCGAGAGATTCAGTCCGATACCCATTAGTATCATAGGTGTAGAGGTTCCGCCAGGCATGCTCCCACGCTCCGTTTATCCAGTCCTGGCCGAGAGATTCAGTCCGATACCCATTAGTATCATAGGTGTAGAGGTACTGCCAGGCATGCTCCCACGCTCCGTTTATCCAGTCCTGCCTCAAATATTCAGTCTGATACCCATTAGTATCATAGGTGTAGAGGTTCCGCCAGTCATTCTCCCACGCCCCGTTTATCCAGTCCTGGCTCAAATATTCAGTCTGATACCCATTAGTATCATAGGTGTAGAGGTTCCGCCCGGTATGCTCCCACGCCCCGTTTGTCGAATCCTGCCATAATCTTTCAATTGGCCGTCCCTCAGCATTATAAGTTATTTGGTAACGATACGTATCCTCCTGCCACGCACTCCCAGTCCACTGATAATACCGGTAGAACTCAATCCATCCACCGGAACTTGTTGCCGCCCGCCCCGTCCGGGTAGCATAGCGCGTTTGAAAGACATTGTCCATCTCATGTTTATATTCAGGCATCATATCCCTCTCCCCACGCGTCAGCGGTAAAACCGACTTTTCTTGAGGCGAAGCAACAATCTCATCCGGCGTATAGTCTGCCATCTCTGGAGGAACGAATCTAGTCGGTGGTCCCTCTCCCGCCATGAGTACATTATTAATGGACCCCACAAAAATAAAAACACTCATCAAGAATAGACTATAAATCAGGTAAATGTTTCTCTGTATCATATTCCTGTCTCCTTGTGTAGTGACTCAGTATTATTCCTTTAGGAATTGATAACTGGCTATTTCAATATCACTATTGATTTTGTCTCCTGGTATTTGCCGGCACGCAGATGATATAAATACACCCCATTTCCTACAAGGTACCCAGCGGTATTCCTGCCGTTCCACTTTACCTTTTGCCATCCTACCTGCTGGTGAGAGTTCGTTAACACAGCCACTTTTCTACCAACCAAATCATAAATTGTCAGGGTGACATGGGTATCTTCTGGCAATCCATACCGAATAGTGGTGGTTGGGTTGAACGTATTGGGATGGTTCTGGTGCAGTACATACGTGCCTGGAATTGCGGAGTCATCGGCTATGCCAGTAGTAATGGAGAGAGTTGCCGTTGCCACATCGGTTTGCTCTTTGTTTTAGTTGAGTCGGAGGCATTTGAGTGTTACGGGACTCTCCTGGGTATATATTTCATCTCGAAACTTGAAACGGAGGTGAGCCATAGTTTCTGGGAGTGCCCCACCTTTCGGTTGTGCTAATGACAAATTAATGTGATCATTATCCTCATTGATCTGCGTCATAGCACCGTCCGGTAGATCGTTCCATTTTATCTCCAGATCGGTGGCTTTATAGTTGTATATTAAAGTTGTATTATACCTAATCGGAATAAAACTACTCCAAAAACAGAATAGTTAATTATTGTTCCGCTGGAATATTCATAATTGGAAGATGTACTAATATAGAAATACGGCCCGAAATTCATCTCCCAACTACGAGATTAGGCTTTTCTAAGTATAATAAAACTCTAATTAGGGAAAATGTGTATTTCCCAAATATTAGTACTACATTTTAAACACGTCACCGGTCAGCAGATATCAATTTAGTACTAACGAGAGGGTTCAAAACAACAAATAGGTCGCGATGTTACCGAGCAAAAATCAATTGGTTTTTGCTCATATTATGTACTAAAAACCTATGATAAATTTCATACCAACCTTAAATAAAAGATATCTTTAAACAAATTAGATGTCAAGATGTATATGACACAGTCTGTCGTATTTTTTTCTACAAATCAAAATTAATTATGCTGAATTGTTCTAAAATTTAAGCAAAACCGCTCTGATTTTTCTTTATCAAATTTTTTAGGTACAGTAATATTCAGCCAGTCTCGGTTACTTGTTTCACCAAAATATATATTTTTCATTTATACCTTGTCTCTTAAATTGCATTGAAAGGTTATTAATTCTTAATTAATCCAGGTGAGAGAGAGCCCATAACACCTTCACTATATTATCGATAGGCGGAAACCTAGATACCGAATCACTGGACAATATTCCCAAGGTATGTTTAAAGAAATGTAAAGAAAGCCCTGGGAGTAATTAATGTGCTTCCAAAATTCACTTGCCAACTTAGCGGTGAAAAGAATTGGCATGATGAATTTGATTAGCATTATGAAAAAAGAGCCCAATGCTAAGAAAGAATGGGGCTCTGCTGTACCCATTTATGGGTAGAATAGTTACTTCATATACACCATCTTCTTCACATCCATAAACTCCCCGGCCTCCAGGCGATAAAAGTAGACACCGGTACTGACAGTCTGACCAAACTCATTCCTGCCATTCCACTGCACCTGATGCCAACCTGCATTCTGGTAGGTATTCACAAGCGTACAAATCTTTTTACCAGAAACATCATATATCACCAACTGAACATTTGAGTCTTCCGGGATCCCATATTGTAACGTGGTAAAGGGATTAAAGGGATTCGGATAATTATGTGCAAGTTGATATTTCGTTGGAGTATTCACGATCATGTGGTTTTCATCCGGCGTTCTCCGCTGTGCTTGTGGAGCGGCCAATTGTTGTTTCAATAATTGCGCTAAATCATGGATATCACCACGGAGTTGTTGACGATTTTCATCATCCTGAATCCAGACATTGTTTCCCTGTTTACCCCTTACTCTCAAGTGGTTGGTCACTGCATCCTCTAAAATCTGAATAGCCCCAGTGAAATCATTTTCAAGGAAATGATGTTGAGCTTGCTCAATCAAATGGGTGAGTTGCTTTTTCCGCTTATCATCTGGATTTTTAAAATTTTCAAGGGCCAACGAGTGAACAAACTCAATACTCTGCTCAAACCGGACTTCAGGATAGTGAGGACGTGCCAGTATTTTTACCGTTCCAACATGGTAAGCATCTGTAGACACTGTTCCCTCATATAGTGTCTCCCCGATTGTTACATCCTGGGTATCAACCACTGTTCCAGAGTTTCCTCTTCCATAATCATCTGCAGGATTCTCTCCATAAATAGTCCAGTCATTTCTCACGCCGTTCCAATACCCCAATCCCTGGATATCTTTTTCCAGAATTCGTGTCTCCTGCAGATGTTTTAGCGAATAATAATTTTTGACCCTTATCGGCCATGCGATATCTCCGAGTGTCACAATTTCTACGGACTTTCCAAACGATGCTGTTGTTTCTGGATTCGGTGGCATCACTCCGGGCGGTTCCTCTGAATAGGATGTCAATTCTACTTGTACTTCTTCCTCCTCTGCCGAGACCTGTATTGTGGTATTTGAGTTTTCTACATCATCAATAACTGATTCACCTCCTGATTCGATTGTCTCGGAAACGATAGATTCCACGGCACTCCCAAGAATACTTCCTTCATCGAAGAGCATCTGTACTGCATCAGACCGGTCAAATAAATCCTGCACACTTGCAATATTGTTACTACCTTGCCCCACTATAATTGCAGTAAATATATTTTTGGACTGATTGGGATCGAGATCAAACGGCCCTGTCACAACCACAAATCTACGATCTTCCGGTTGTGCATCTAACCATCCATCTCCACTTACGGGATTCCCAGAGACTGGAAATTTAGTAGGTTCCGCAGTTATGGGATCGATTCGAGGTGTCCCATCCAACAGTAGTCCCTGCATCAAGTTATAATATTCTTCAAAAGAAGAGGGATCGCCATCCGGATACTCTTGGTATGCAGTAAAATAGCCGAAGGCATTTAACGGCTCGTTTCTCAATCCACCCTGAAGGATATCAAATCCGACAGCCGGTGGCGTATCCCCATACCCGTCAATTGAGGCAGTACTTTCATCAAATGTATCCCCATTATAGGCATATCCAAGATTTCGAAACGTATCTACACCCACGACATCATCAGCATAATACCCGATATCCGGATCACACCATAATGATAAATATGCATCTTCCCACGCCTCGTCACTCGTATTCACAATCTCAAACTGCATAAATTCGGTGTTTGTTAGTGCCGAAGATGCATACCCGAATGAAGTCTGTTGAACTTCGACGCCTAAAGGATTTGAACCATCAAAATGGTTATCTGGATCTGCATCGTTGTAGACACAAAACAGCGTCTGATCTCCGACATGCTTAGGACTGCCATCGGGATTCACTGGGGCCCCCATTTCAACAGGCCATTCCGCATAATCGGGATTAGATTCGGTATCACCTTTTTCAATTTTATAGACACGATATTTTAACTGGCTCGGGTTGGCGGGTTCTCCAGCAGCAATTACCCCAGCCTCAAATTCTGAGCCATAAGACGCTATACCCGTACGTATCTCTCCGTTAACTTTCGCCCCAAGCCACAGTCCTGAGCTATAGATAGCATATTTGTTTGATCCAATGGGATAATTCAATCCACCATTTTTCGATAGCAAAGGATCTCCCGCAAATCTTCCATTCCGTAAAACCCACATCGCAATATTATTAACATCAAGTTGTTGGAGTGGAATTGCTATGAGATTGTACGGAATTTCCTGAGCCGGATTATCTGGATTATTATCGGAGAGTAAAAACGTTCCACTAATATCGCCATTGACAAGCGGCATCACTTTAAGACTCAATTCTGCCTGTGCCTGAGGATCAACAAAATAGTAGAGAGCGTATTTTTTTATCCACAAACTCTCATAAGAAAAGGCAATATTTGAATTATCTGCTGTGAGTTTCCCAAATGCAGATCGGTCATTAGAATTTTGGAAAACTATCTGTTGCGGATCTGTTATTTGTCCGGGTTCAAGGATGCCAAAATCAATAGAGGTGGGCTCAAAAGTGATGTGAGCTGATGTTGGATTATGGGACATATTTGTATACGCTGATTCGACGAAATCGATATCGTACTGGACGTGGAAATGGTTTTCATTCTGAGTCAAGTCAGGTGTCAGATTGCCTTCTTCTTTCCTATACACTTCATCTAATGGCCAATAGCCCGCAAGTCCCGATTCATTGCCAACTAAGGTGGTATTGGAGTATCCTTGTATTTCACTAGCCAGAAGTGCTCGGTCCCATAACCGGATTTCATCAAGCAATCCGCTATATTGGTCACCGAGGTGAAAGTTATTCCATGAATATCCTGCATAAATTCCAATTGAATTTGAGACGATATCATAATGCCAGGGGACACTTACATCGAATGTCCCATTAATATACATTTTTATAGAAGTGCCATCATACGTCACTGAAATTTGAGACCATTGTTCTTGGGGTATGGAGGCATTAGAAATAAAACTTATAGATTGCCCCCCTGATTTACCATCTGTTAAGGAAAATTCCACATGGGTATTCTGGAAAGTCTCATCCGTAATAAGTAACATTAAAAAATCAAAAAATGGGGGGTTAGAGGGATCTAAATTCACATTATTGGGAGGGTCTAGAATAGGTGCTGAAATCACATAGATTTCTTTGCCTAGCTCTCCCAAATCAAGGGGGAAAATCCGTATTTCCAGGGTAAATTCGTGCCCATTAATATGAGATGCATCTGGGTTGTTTGCATAAACATCATTCATATTTAAACGGCTAGGCATTCCCTTAAAAAATGCAGATCCATCCTGTCCGTTAATCATTGTAGAATCAAAGAGTAGCAATCCACAAATAATAGAAAAACTCATTAGGTATTTCACGGCGACCTCCTGTATCGATTCGGAAGCAAATCAATCCCGAGAACAACCTGTGTATCTGGTTTATATACGTATCTGGTAAAGATTACCAGTTGATTTTATACGCCGTCGACTCATCCCTGTATTAGATTAGATGTATCTCAATAGAGGGAAAACTAAGGAAAATGTAAATTGATTTGGTGTTTTGCTTTTATCTTCAAATAAATTATAGGTTAATTGCCTAGCCAAAACAAGGAAAATTCATAGAATCAATAATTATTTTAATATTTTTTTTATAATGATAGGTGTTACTTCATAAACACCATCTTTTTCACGTCGACAAACTCCCCGGCCTCCAATCGATAAAAGTAGACGCCTGTGCTGACACTTTGCCCAAACTGGCCAGTCCCACCCCATGAGACTTGATGCCAACCTGCCGATTGCTGTTCCTGAACAAGCGTCTTTACTTTCCTCCCAGCGAGGTCATAGATGACTAACCTAACATCCGCATCCTGAGGCAAGCCATATTTGAGTGTGGTAGTTGGGTTGAAGGGGTTGGGAAAGTTTTGCGAGAGAGTAAATTGTTGTGGCAACGCAGACTGGTCTCCCTCCTCGGGGTCAACAGCGGTTACAATATCTGCCAAATTACCTGTTCGAGCATTATTGCCCTGAAAGGTGGGCCAGTAACCGGCGAAATGGGCATCAGTTGTTTTCTGGAATCCACCAGCAGAGATATCCGCAAACCCATAAATCGTCCCTTCATCACTTCCAATATACATCCGCCCCGTCGATGTAATCAGTGGGGGTGCCACCAATGGACCCTGGGTTTGAAAATACCACTGGTAGTCACCTGCAGTCGTCAATACATGGAGTTTACCGTTCTGACTCCCAATATAAAAGTTCCCGTTCGGTGACAGTCCCCCGGTCCCATACACCGGAGCATCAACATCTGTCTCCCAGACTAGAGTTCCAGAGTCCGACACGCAATAAATGGTACTATCACCTGAGCCAAAGTAGATGCAGTTTTGTCCATCAATCACTGGTGACGACCGAACCGGTCCTGCCGTTTGAAATGCCCAGCGGTCCTCTCCTTCTGGTGTCAGACTATACAACTTCCCGTCATCACTCCCGACATAGATATTCCCGGCAGAATCAAACGCAGCGGAAGAACGAACTCGACCATCCGTATTGAGCCGCCATTGGATAGTACCGTCTGCTTGGAGAGCATACAAGGTCCCGTCATCACTCCCGATATAAATATCCCCTTCCTCATCAACTGCTGCCGAAGCATGGATCGAATCACCTGTGATAATATTCCATTCTGGAGTACCATTAGGAGTGACTTTATAGATCCGGTTGGTGTTGGTCCCCACATACAAATTGCCTTGAGCATCTAATGCCGGCGAGGCGGTGATTTCCCCGCCCATCGGGAGGTCCCAGCGGAAATTGCCAGTCAAATCAAAAGCATACAACCGGGTATCGGATGACCCGACATAGATCACAGAATCCCCACTCACCGTGGTCGTGGACCGAATTTCGCCCCCAGTGTACAGAGTCCAATTCACTTCTCCAGTTTCATCGAAGTGGATAATCTCTTCATCAGTCGAACTGACAAAAAACAGTGAGTCGTCAATGGTACTAATAGCCGAGGTTATTGAGCCGCCTGTTTCAATATTCTCAGAATTAACATTAATTTGGTAAAAAGCAGTATCGGTTACCCCGGAGGCGTCGGAGACCGCCAACTCAATCTCATGGGTACCTACGGGGAGCGAATAATCTAACACACTCTCCTGGCCCGATTCATGTCCATCGATAAACCAGGAATAACTGAAAATAGTATCGGCTTCATAACTCACGCTATTGCTCCCATCAAGCGTACCAGAAGCCATCCCATCCCAATTGTCATCTAAGGTAATTTGAGAGCCAACTATTTTTGCCGTAGGCGTCGAAGAAAGTTTGAATAATACCAAAGTATCTTCCGGAGCTGTTAAAGTTCCAATATTTAGATACTTCCCATCTAATAAGTACAAGAGGTCATGACTTATATCTAGTCCATTGTGTATGTATTCTATTGCCCAAAGCGGGTTACCTATGGAATCAACTCGAAGGGTTGTAATATTAGTAACATCTGGAGCAGTTTCTTGACCAAATGAAATAGCAAAGCCTTCGAAGGTTGATACTAAATCTGTAAAATTATCATAATGTAATTGATAATCCCAGAAGGATGGTCCTTCAACAAAAGATAGATCATTATTCATTATTAGAAAACAGAGGCTTAAATAATTTGTATTTTCTCGGCACACGGGTACTACTACCCCAAAATAGTTGTTTTGAACGGCGATGAATGTTGCGTAACTGGGGTCTCCTGAAATTGCGAATTGCTCAGTGTTTAAATAATTGCCATTACTATCAAATTGGTATATGTATAAAAATGAACCTTCATCCCTGCGAGCACTGATGGGGATTATATAATTATTATTTGAAAGTTGGGCTATTGAGAATCCCCCATTTAAATTAGTACTTTTTTCCCATTCAATTTGTCCTTGTGAGTCTAATTTGGTAAATAAATAATCAGAAAAAGAATGAAAAATAATAAGACCACCATCATTAGTCACTTCAGCATCATATAAATATCCAATCGGAGTTTCCTGTTCAATTGACAAATTATTGTCAAATTTATATACAACTGAATCCGTTATGACAAAAACACCATTATATTCACCACCAAGAATTTCGATTTTTCCGATTTGATCCTGCATTGATAATGATGATACAATATTTCCATTACTATCCAATTTTAATAACATCCATTCAGTATTACTCACTGGGCCTGCCGCCCAATATCCTTGTGAGGTTTCTGTCAAACTCCAGCCATTTATACTACCAGATCTCTCTATATAAATATCGTATTTTTTTACCCACTCAATATGTGGCTGGGCGTGAGCATCAAGAGCGATGAAACACGTAAAAACACTCAATAGTAAAAAAGAGAATCTCATGGACATCTCTCCATCATATTTAATAACAAATTGACAGGAGTGGTGACTACATAAATGTAATGTCCTCTGATAGGAATTTAGATGCAATAGAAAATATCATCGGTATATGTTAAAAAAACATAGCAATCAACAATTGAAAAATCTCCCGAACACCAGTGAGTATTTGCGGAGCTGTGTCGTTGAGTGCACCCAGGAAGGGTGCATTTTTAGAATAATGGAAAACCCGGCCGGTAGCAACTTTATTCTTGCTACATAAGGAGTGTTATGTAGCCAGTTTTCCTCAAAATCCTATGGTAATATCGCCAATCGGTGATGTAATGTGGTGAGATCTTAAAAGATTTCACGGCACAAACACACCGACATCCTGCAAGGCATCCAAAATCTGTGATGGATTAAAGTCTCGGAGTGGCACCCCATATTTTATATACTCTTGGATTTGTTCAGTATCCCGAACAATCCAACTGACTTTCTCGGTAGTCCCATCGGACATCTGCACCCAACAAAAGAATGAGCGGTCCTCGCCTTCGACGATGATGGCATAGTCCAGTGTCCGATCCCATTCAAATCGCCAGTCAGTGATGCGGGGGTTATCTTGGACCCGGTCATCCAGAAATGTGGTAATCCGCTTGCGGGTGACTGTATAAAGGGTTTCGATATCCGGGGATCGTGTCATGGGGTTATTGAGGTGTTCGTTTTTCGGGTACAATGGTGGTTTAGGTAGAGTTATATTTTAGATAGTTAGGTCCTAATGCTTTTGAATTTTATTTTATTCAAAATTAATGCAATTCAATGCGAGGCAAATAAAAAATGTTTGAAGATTATTCATTATTCGAAAAAGTTGAAGTATTACAAAACATTTTAATTGACCGGGCTACCGGTAATTATCCTGAAGAGGAAGAATACAAGACCCTTCGCCGTGAATTACTAAGTAACCCAGAAATAAAAGACTTACTTCCCCCATTTTTAAAAACTTCACGCAATTTAAATCAATTTTGGGGCTTTATTAAACCCAAGTTTGAAACTTACAAAGAGAGGAGGAAATTCTTATGGGATTCTTTTCAACCCGTACTAGATAAATTAGAAAAATTTCCAGAGTCACCTGCCGAACAAACTATATCAAACAAATTATCAGCATTTGATGAAGATTACATACACACTCTTTGGCAGAGAGCACTAAAACGCAAATCAGAAGATCCCGAAGGTGCTATAACCCTTGCTCGTACACTGTTAGAAGGTGTTTGTAAGCACATTCTAGAGGCGCTGAAAATAGATTATAGTAATAATTCAACACTACCAAATTTATACAACGATACTGCCAATGCGTTGAATCTTGCACCCAGCCAACACTCCGAGAAAATTTTCAAACAAATATTAGGTGGTTGCTATTCAATTGTCGGTGGTCTCGGTGCGTTACGAAATAAAATCGGAGACGCTCATGGTCAAGGAAGAAATGGAGTCAAACCATCTGGTAGGCATGCCGAGTTAGCAGTAAATCTTGCCGGTACCGTGAGTGTATTTTTGCACGAAACCTGGAAGAATACGATCGAATAATAATTCAAAAACATAACTCTACCTAGCGGCCCCACTTCAACGTCATCTTGTAGTCATGCTGTCCGGTGGAACGTGAGGTTGGATGGCTTCTTATGATGTGAATCGGATTTAACAGTCAAGTATAAGCGGAGTGCGAACGCTTCGAGAGTATTTTCGCCCATATATTGTTCGCTGTGTTCTTATGGACGAGAGACTATTGTATAATTCTCTGATTGTAATTGTTGAAAGATATAATCAATATATGACGGTCCGACTTCACAACATCCCCCAATGACAGTCGCTCCCGTTTGTATCCAATCCATGATATGCGACGCATATTTTTTTTCGTCCAGATCCGTTCGGGCCGAAAGTTGGTCCGCCGTTCCGCCTGGCTGAAGCGGGTCAACAGAAGTAAAGCCATTGGCGTACCCTCCATATGGCATATCCAGATGCGTTATTGACAATAAACCCTGACCTATTGTCTCTGGGAAAGAGCAATTGAACAAGAGCGCTCCCAAAGGGTACTTTTTTAATGAGTGCAGCGCTTCATCAATAGTTTCCCCTGAACGTAATTGATTCGGATTATCATCTGACAGAGTGAAACTGAGCCATACAGGTTTGCCGCCGTGCCGTGCTGCCTCAACTGCCGCTTTGGCTTCCTTTACATTTGAGATTGTTTCAATGAGAAAGAGATCGACATGTGGTGCCTGGATGGCTACTATTTGTTCGTACTCACTTTTCAATTCAGAAAAAGTCCGCTCATCTACTGTGTAGCTGCCAATTAAGGGAGGGAGGCACCCGGCAATCGAGACATGTTCAGCGCTCACCCCAAGTTCCTCTCTTGCACGAGAGGCAATATCTAAGGCTTGTAGCTGGAGTGTTTCAAACAATTGCACTTGCCCATCTCGCTTCAGACGAGTGGGGGTGCACGTGTAACTGTTCATTGTAATGATACTCGCCCCTGCTTTTATAAAATCTTGATGGACGTCTTTTACCACTTCGGGGTTGTCCATCATGACTTGAGCGGACCACATGGGTGTCGCAGGTTTTCCGGCTCGCTTATATATTTCTTGGCCAACGCCACCATCTAAAAGAACAATGTTTTTCATATAATCACTATTGAATTGTAGTGTCTGCCTCTTGGCATGTTACGATTAATATAGTATAAACAACGTGAATTATCCTTCACAAATCTCCCTGAAGCCCCTTAACAGCCCCAGTTATCGTGCATTTTGTCCGGTGGAATGGGGGTTAGGTAGTCCGTTAAATAAATTTTAAACTTTCGATAAAATCTTTAGTCGAGAGGTAATTTTTACCAGAGTTTCCATATAAGTAATCGAACGCAAAACTCATAAATCTTGTATCATTTGAAACAATTATATCTGCATCCGTCAAATACATCAAAATTCCAACATCTGCAAGCGCATTTTTATCAAGACGTTGATTTGGTTCACCAAAGGCATATACAGCGGAATACATTATTCCTTTAGCATAGTTAGTAAAATAAGGATATTTATCCTTATCTTTTTTCCAGTTTACATAAGCAATATCTGGTAAATTTGGCAATCGTTTCTTGATAAATTTTTCAGCAAATGAATCAATATGTTCTTTGACATACCAATCAATTAATTTCTCCCTCTCATCTGGTGTATGAATATTGTCAGTAAATTCACTCGTGTACTCATCTCTAAGCCATTTATAGAGTTCTCTATGTTCTATAGCAGATTTTTCAGATTCCATTGATTTACGGCGAATTTGATTTAATTCTTTACCACCTAATTTTTCGGTCATGATTAGTGAGCTAACATTTTCTTTAAATAGATCTTCATCCTCATCTGAAAGAAAATATTTATCCTCATAAGACAAGTCTTTTTCCCCTAATTCATTTTTCCAAACCTCGAATTTATGACGAAAATATTTACCATTACAAATTCGTAAAATGAATGGAAGTTCTTTCTTCAATTGGGGTAACAGATTGTTATTGTAATACATTTGCAAAGTTTCTTCTAAGAAAATCGGAGAATGGTGTACGATGATTCTCTCGTCCTTTAGAAGAGATAACAATCTATCGTCGTGTAATTCCTCGATCGAATTGGATGCAAAGGCTGACCTGTCGAAAATTACTTTAGTGCACATTTAATCTCCTTTCTATAAAAATTGAAGGGCTACCTAACGGCCTCAGTTCACCAGCAATATCCATTTAAAACTCCACCTCAAATCTATCCTTTTCATTAAATCGCACTCGACCATTAAATCGCTTAACAGCCCCGAGCAAAGGTTCTTGAACAGATAACTCATACGTATGATGGTGAACCTCTTCCCAATCAATTTCCCAGTAATAATTACCCCGGCTATTGGTTTCAGCAGTATAGGTAGTCTGTGATTTAGTATAGGAGGCATGGTGGATATATAACTCGAGTTGAGCATTTTCTAAGGGCACATCGTCTTTTTCCACATGGATACTTACTACATAAGACTTGTAGGTTGGTGCAAGGATTTGCCCCGTTTCGAAATCAGGTTGAGAAGGTACTTCGACACATTGCAAGAGGAGAAAAAAGACAAGAAAGAATGTAATGCGAATGAATAGCATTGGAATAATTACCTATGATAGTTCAAACCTTTTTAAGCCCCAGTTCACCTCACGTAAATACACCAATCTTTTAATATCTTCCCAAAGAAAGACTGTACCCTCAACAATGTTTGAACAGATAAAAAATCGGCCATCAAACTATAGATTAACTTCCCACGACCGGTTCGCAGAATCAAGGAGTTTTCGCTACATAATTGCTGAATTGTAGCAAAACTATGTTCCTTTCCCGGTTGTTTGAATCCTGCATTCTCAAGGAAAATTTCTGCCTGTCAATTAATCACACATAAACCTATTTTAGATTTGGTAATATATGGTAGTCTCTTTTTAAAGGGATAATTATGCCTCGACATCAAAGACGCAATGCAGAAAGTAATGCCCAAGTTGGTAAAGATTTTGAAGACCTGGCGTATGAGCATTTCAGGAATGATATCCCTGACTTAACACCAAATTTTGAAATTCCCATTGGTATCTATGCACAAAAGCCCCATCGATTTGACTTGGGCAGTCATGCACATAAAACCCTCATTGAGTGCAAGTCCCATACCTGGACTGCAGGCGGGAACGTTCCTTCAGCGAAATTAACCGGATGGGATCAGGCCATGCTCTACTTTTATCTGGCTCCCCGAAGTTATCGTAAAATTATGTTTGTCAAGTACGTTTGGAGTGAGAAAAAACAGGAGTCTCTTTGCGAATACTACCTGCGTACCCATCCCCATGTTATCCCAGATGAAGTAGAATTTTGGGAAGCGAACGAAGGAGAAGATACAATCTCGAGAGTGTCCTTTGACTTGACGGCAAAAAAATACAAGACCGAATAATCTACATTTCTCCTGCTTTAGTCCTGACGTATTTCCAGTTCTTGGGTTGACTCTTGACGTCCACAGGCAAATATTATACGTAGTCTTTTAATCCTTCTACGTGCCACAAAAAGTCCATGGAGAGCATAACAATGATTAATGTATCCTCTGAATACCACCTGGAGCCTAAAGACATCCATGATATTGTTGATTCCATATGGGAACAGGATATTCCCGCAGCGCGTGATTCAGAAGAATTGCAATGGTATCATAACCGGTTAAGCAAATGGTGGGTTACCAATTTAGCATTGGCTTTCCAGGCAAAGTATGGTGGTGAGAAGCGCGTCTGCGCATTCTATCGTGATAGAAAGAGGAAGTCAAAACCTGTTCCAAATGTGGCCGAATTCCTTTTTGATATCACAATTGCCAAGTATCGAACATTCACAAGCTCTTCAAATCGTGTGGACTTCGATTATATTCTCCCGCCGATCTGGCAAATTGAGTCAGAGTTCAAAGGAGATATGCGTGAGATATCCAAGGACTTCCAGAAGCTTCTTGCCGGCAATGCCCCGTACAAAATGATGGTCGGTCCACTGAGGACTAATCAATCCCAAGCGTACCGGGAGGACATGAAGCACCTTGCCCGATATGTTACGGCCGAGGCGCTCTATTTTCTGTTCCTCCCACATCCGGATTCTTGGGCAACCCAGCAACCAGAGGATTGGCTCCTGTTTCTATGGGAGGATAACGAATGGCAAAAGGTAACACCATGACCCACCGCCTTTCCAAATCCCGGTTCCTGTCCGGGATCCAATGTACCAAGAAACTCTGGATCGAAACGTACAACCGGGCCCTCATTCCTCCCCCTTCACCGGCGGACCAGCGAATATTTGATCAGGGCCATCAGGTGGGACAACTGGCCCGGGACGATTACACGGACGGCGTGCTCATCGAACCCGACCATTTCCACATACCCGAGGCGATGGCGCAGACTGAACAGGCAATAGATTCTGGAGTGAAGGTCCTCTTTGAAGGCGCCTTTGCCCATGAAGAGGTTTTGGTGCGGCCGGACATCCTGCGCCGGACCGAGGACGACACCTGGCAACTCATGGAGGTGAAATCCTCCACCCGGGTCAAGGACGAACACATCCAGGACGTGGCCATCCAGGAGTATGTGCTTGAGGGGGCCGGCCTCCCCATTGCGAGCACCCACCTCATGCACGTCAACCGGGAGTGTGTATATCCCGACCTGTCCAACTTCTTTACGACAGCTGATATCACAACGGATGTAGCAGGCTTTCTTCCGGAGGTTCCCGATATCCTTGCGCACTTGTTCGCTACTCTGGACCGGGAGAACAAACCGGTAGTCCCGATTGGCAAGCATTGTACTTCGCCATATGACTGTCCCCTGGTTGAGTACTGCTGGGATCACGTCCCGGAGTATTCCATCTTTACCGTCCCTCGATTGAACTGGGATAAAAAGGACCAGTTGATGGCAGATGACATTCTGGCCATCACCGATATCCCGGACGCGTTTCCCCTCTCAGATACTCAGCAGGAATATGTGGACTGTGTCCAGGCGGAAGACGCCAGCATCGATTGGGAGGGCATCCGGCAGGAATTAGCACGATTGGAATACCCCCTGTACTTCCTGGACTTTGAAACCGACAATCCGGCCGTACCGCGATTCGAGGGGATGCGTCCGTACGATCAGTTTCCGTTTCAATACAGCTGTCATATTCTCCAGGAGGACGGCTCCCTGGATCATGTGGAGTACCTACACACCGACCAAACCGATCCCCGGGGACCCGTGGCGGAACACCTGGTCAAGAGCATTGGAGCAATGGGATCGGTCATTGCGTACAATGCCGGATTCGAAAAACGAATCCTCGCCGACCTCCGGGATCGCTTTTCGACGCTCCAGGAGCCGCTCCAAGGCATGATTGACCGCCTCTGGGACCAGTTGGTCATCTTTCGGAAACATTACACGGATTATCGCTTTCGGGGCTCCAATAGTATCAAAGCGGTGCTGCCGGTCCTTGTACCCGAGTTGGCGTATGAGGATTTGGAAATTCAGGGTGGTGAGGTGGCCCAGGTGGCCTGGAATGAACTGTTGGACACAGAGGATGAAGCACAAAGAAAGGAACTAATTCAGAGCCTGCTTGCGTACTGCCGGCGGGATACGCTGGGGATGGTGGAGATTTATCGCCAGTTAGTCGATTTGAATACGCAATGAACAACCCAATGTTGGGATGGCATACCTTAGTTCGGCCTATTTTATGGGTAGTAGGCTTATATAGTAATA
Organism: Candidatus Neomarinimicrobiota bacterium; assembly: GCA_021734025.1. Taxonomy (NCBI): domain Bacteria; kingdom Pseudomonadati; phylum Fidelibacterota; species Fidelibacterota bacterium. The sequence goes on along the minus strand of JAIPJS010000001.1, from coordinate 196,934 downwards.
CTCAGTGTATCCGAGGCATTGACGACCTCAAGTACATCTGATTTCAATCGTAGAAAATTCTGTGATTTTTTAATTTCCGCATGAAATACGGAACGAATGGATGGTTCTGTATCCTCGAGAGCTTGCCCCTGAGCATTCAAAATATCTAATCCTTTGGGAATATTTAACAAACAAAACTTGGTAAAAATTCGTCTATCATGCTTTATTTTCCGTTTGGGAAGAAATAGGAATGTGACCTTTAATCTGTCCTCGAATTCCCGGTTAAGCCATTCTTCCAGATATGTTTGATACTCGGTAAGGTCATTAAATTCAGATGATCCATAGACTTGGCGCTCTTGAGCTGCTTTACTGCTGGAGAGAATAATCACAGGGACCGTTTGAGTTGAAATCTCGGAGAAATGCTCTAAGATTGGAATGATGTTGTTTTTAATTTTCTCTTGATCACTTCCGATATACCGGTCACTAATGATAATCGCATTTGAAGGTAAATCGAAAATCGCTAAGATATCTGTCCATTGGTAAAATTTATCTTTTACAATATCGACCGAATGCTTTCCACTGTATTTTGCCCAATTTTCTTGCACTTCTTTTGAACTAAATATGGGGGTAAAATATTGTGATCGATAGGAATTGCAAACCGCGGGGCTGAAACTATCTGAGAATGCAGCAAAGCAATTCGTTATAGCCTCCTTTTGCGTATTAATATACCGGTTTGAGGTATCTTGACTTTTGTTATCCATTGGTCGATATGGGGGATTGGAAGGCTGGCCTATCACTTTGCGTGGAATTGCAAGGGTCATCAGGTCCTTCATACGTCCATCGTTTAATACATACCCAGTTCTTGATTCAAAAAAATATACAAACTCCTGTTGATGACTGTTTAACTTTCCATTAATCTCTTTATCCTCGTCAGCCTGCTTGAAAAAGTTATACAAAAAGGATGTAGTAAAGAAAAACTCAGGTTGCATTAGTTTAAATTCCTGGGTTTCCACAGATCATCAATTAAACTGGGGGTTTCATCAAAAAATCCCTTTCCCCAATCATCTAAGAAGAATCCGCGCTCGTCAATCCGAATTTTATCAATGTTACTCACACCATTGGCGTTCTGATGGATATAGTAGAAAGCAATTTGGTCTTTGGTCAATCGTCCGTTGGCTACTAGTACCTGTAATTTTCGGATTAAGTACTCGCTGTGCGTTTCAATGAAATATTGTTTTTTAGGGACTCCGTTCTCATAAAATAATTCATCCACAAAAAACTCCGCGAGGTTCGATTGGAATTTAGGGTGTAATTGCATTTCCGGTTCTTCTAGGAGGTAGAAATAATCATTCCATATCGTCTCGGCAATAATAGGAATAATTTGGGAATACCCCGCCCCTACCTCATCAAGCGTCAACTGCATATCGGATTTTTTATCTTTCAAATAGTAGTACCAGTCAGTCTTGCCTAATGGGTTTTCTTGTGGCACGAGTTTAAACTCAAACCCTATCTGAAACCGCTCAAAATATTTATTAATCCGCTCTTCAATTTTAGCGGCCTGTTTTTTCAGATGTCGATCGGTAATACTCTTGACCAATTTTTGTTCGAAGTTCTTATAAAAATCACTGTGTTCTCTATTTGAGGTAATTCGATGTAATTGCCAATATAATTTTTTCTCTTCTGGTGGAGGTTCCGGGAAGAAAAACTCTTGAACATCTAGAATCCTTTCATTTAACAGTGCCTCCAATGGCCGGATGATTTCTTCGTAAAACTCTAACACAATCCATATGACGACGCTTTTCACATAATCTTCAGTCTGCCAATGCTCCGGCAATAACTGTAGTGACCTTTCTAACTCTTGTAATTTACCTGCCATATTGAGGAAGTGTTTATCGATTTCAGCATACCCGAAAATATCTCGGTCTGGTGGATTCTCCCGAATATTTATATCGATACCCGGTGAAGGCATGCGGCCCTTGTATCCATGGCGGAACAAAGTGAATCCCTGTTGTTTGGCAAATCCGAATTTTGCCAACCCAAATTCCTCCAATTTTTCTTCCACATATCGTTTATTTTTGTCCGAATTGGCTCCTTCGAATAGATCCTCATCGATATTTTTAGCCAGACTTTCTGATACATCGTAAAAATTTTGGGATCTCAACCTCAGATTATCTTCTTCTCCAGGAGGATTAAACGATACGTTTTCAAATAACATTTCCTTGTCTATATCAATTAAACTACCACCTAAACTAATTCTTTTGGGAATCAGTCCGACCGTCTCTCCCATATCAGCACTAAATACTGAACCGGCGATAGTAAATGGGCCTACCTCATAGATCTTAGAAAAAAAATTATTAATGAGGCTACTTTCAACACCAAACTCCTTTCTGAGATATCCTTTTTCAAGTTCAAAGGAGATGGGAAAACTATTCAAATTTGTAATATCTAATATTCCATTCTCGCCTTGGGCTTCGATTAGGATATCGTCTTGTGCTGATCTTAATTTATAGTTTTCCCATCCTTTTCTCATTCCCACAGACACATCGTAAGGAGCACTTTTTTTCTTAACACTTACAACCCCTGGTATCTGGAACCCTTTATACTCTGTAGTCTCATCATGATCCAGATATGCACCCTGGAAAAGCGGGATTAACTCCAGGTCTATCGAAATTTTTTCATCCTGTAAGCGTTGAAACGCATCATCCGGATAGTGAATATTAAATTCTTGAGGATTCTTGAGCATACCGGAAATCAATGAAAGGAGTGAACTCTTTCCACTATTGTTGGGGCCAACAAAAATGGTTATCGGTTTACAATCTAATGAAACTTGCTCTCGAAAACTTCGGAAGTTCTTAAACTGTATTTTAGTAAGCATTTTCCACCTTTTACTATGAGCAAAAACGTAAAAGACAATTGAATTATTCAGAATCGATTAAATATAAAGTGTGTAGTAATTTCTGCAAGGGAGTAATCTAACTATCAACCGTGAGACATATTTTTTTGAATCGGAATATATAATGAGGTAGCGAGTGATGAGCCAGAGATAGGACGCCATATTCAGAAACAGTGAGGACACACGAGACCGCCGATGGATTTCCCGGTTGAGTCGTTCCAAGACATTTGTGGAACTCACCAGATGCGCATCCAGGTGTGGTAATACATAAAATTGCTCAATGTCTTTAAGCCCCTCGAGGTGCACCATTGCCTTCGGGAAGGCACTGATGATTCTCTCCTCTCTTTTATCGGAATTGCGAACATCAATTTACATAACCGGGCTAGTTGTGGTGTATCAGAAATCTAACCGAAGTTGCTATTTACTTTTGCCCTTCGTTTAATAACACACATGTTAACAATTCACTCTCAATCCCCCGCCATGGCTGATCCAACGGAATCGTCTTTAAGGTGAGTTTCTGCTCTTCCCAAGTATACTCAGCGTGTATCGAATCGCCGACATCGGGATAGAGTAGCATGCCTTCTATCGCTTTATTCCGAGGATTTGAAATATGCTGCATGTAGGCAAAAATCTGATAGAGATTTGGAGACTTAAACTTGATTGTGTTGAAATCGGACCGTCGTGCTAAGGTTTCCGAATAGTACTTCGTATCAATGATCAATATGCGTTCTTCGTCCTGAAGCACAATGTCGGTACGCATAATTGGGAGTAGATCATTATGTGCAGGTATCTCAGAATAAAACGGCCAGTTGATAGTTGGTCGTGAGACGGAATAGTGTGTTTGTTCTTTTTCGTAAAAGTTGTAGATAAACGCCTCAAAGAGCGTGGCCAGTTTCTGATGGTCTCTGGTGAAATCCCGAAACTGATAACGATCTCCTTTTTCATGCATGGCCGTCGACTCAAAAATGAGCCGGCAGACTTGTAAAAGGAAGCCATAAAAAGCATTATTTCGGTGAATCCGGACCTGAGTAAAATTTTGCCGCTGGAGTTGAATGGTATCAATCCCGGTAAATCTTTCATAAATGACTTTCAGTTCCCCATGAAGCTTCGCCTCGACTTCTTCTGTCTGCAATAATCTGAGGACTGTGGCTTTCAGGATCTTATTTGGGAGAACATTGTGATCTAACTCATCATGACGGCACCATGCCTTTTTGTTTTGGAAAGAAAGCTTCCGTAATGACTCATCGATGAGTAACCGTCCCCGGATACCCGGAATCTCCTCTTCAATTTCATGGTAATTCCGGTAGAGTCCCATTTTAAACAGGCGTGTACATCCGTTAGCCAGTACCTTCCCTAACAGGTTGGCTACATCCTCGAAATCATCTGGATTAATCCCAATGAGTTCTGCCTCATCCAGTTTATCCCAGGCGTAGCTGAGGAGGTAATAGATATTTTCAATAGGGATCTGGGTCATATTGAGAGTAGCTCGTCCTGCAACGATTTGACCTTCTCTGGCTTATCAAACCAGTATTCATTGAGCAGTGGGATGATTTCATACTCGATGATATTCCGATACCATTGTGTATCGTTCCCGTTCGGCCGACAAAAGTAACTATGGCCAATTTGAAATCCTTTCCCAAGACCGGATTCCCTGGCAATCTCCGTATTGAGAGTCCGCAATCGTTCAACAATAAGATCAATGGTCCCATCATCCACTCCGAATGATCGCAGATGCCGCTGAAACTTCTCACCGAAATTGGGCATGAGGTCAATGAACACGAACCGGCGGCGCAGCGCATAGTCAACGAGCGCTAATGACCGGTCGGCTGTATTCATGGTCCCGATGAGATAGAGATTCTCCGGGATGTAGAAGTCGGATTCATCCTGCTTTGTATACGGCAAAGTGACCTTGAATTCCGGGCCGCGTTTATCCTTTTCAATGAGCATCATGAGCTCACCAAAGATCTTGGAAAGGTTGCCCCGATTGATCTCATCGATAATCAGATAGTACGGATTCTCCGGATCGGATTTTGCCTGTTTGCAGATGTCCAAAAAGAGTCCATCTTTTAATTCAAAATGGTCTTCTGTCGGGCGATAGCCCCGTATAAAGTCCTCGTAGGAATACGACGGGTGAAACTGGATGGTTGATATTCGGCTCTCATCTTTGGCGCCAAGTTGTAGCCATGCCAAACGTTTGGCAAGGAAAGTTTTGCCTGTTCCGGGCGGGCCTTGCAAAATGATGTTTTTCTTGTACTCCAACAGATTGAGAATACGTACCAATTCTTCTTCCGGAAGGAAAAGTTCATCGAGGGCTTCATCCCTGGAATAGGTGGGATAGGCAGTCACATCTTTGAAAGCTAAATCATAGATTGTCTCAAATTCTGAGGCAGTAAGTTGGAAAAGGCTCCCCTGGTTATTTTTTAAGACTGAGCAATCCGCAAGGGACTCATGAGATTTGAGTTCCTCCCACGTCGGTTGGTTTGGAGTAAATTGATTCAGTTTGAAGGAAAACTTCTCTACCTCTTCGTCATCTGTGTGCAACGGTTCAGTGATTTCAAGGATGGCTTTCACCTTTTTCACCGGGGTAGATTCGTACCCGATAACCAAATCACCGGGTTGCACCTGTTCAAAGTTTTTATAGATCTGGCGTTTATTCCCCCTGGAATTGCGGGAGGTATAGGTTTGCTCCTGGCCGACTTCCTTTTCTGCAAAGCGCCAGATATCCGGGTTTGCGTTTAACCACCAGTAATTTCCTTTTTCTCCATTACCGTTGGGTTGTATTTCCCCGGATCCTTTCTTCACATAGTTTTCATAAACCCAGCTGAAAAACTGATCGAGTTCCAGCGGGATGGTTGTTTCGGTTCGTTGTCCAACAATATCTTTATACAACGATTTCAACGGTTCAATTTCCTGATTATAGCGGATAAAGAAATCGCCGAATTGCTCTTTGGATTTCCGCTCGATATCCAAATCAAGGAAGCTGATGGCCTCCTTATCCCTGGTATTATAGAACACATATTTTTCCGGATAGATGTATCCGATAACCTCCGCATAAAAGGATTCGCCAATATATTTTAAATGATATTCACTCTGTTTATCCAGCAAGGTATTGATCCTGATCGCAAGATCATCTTCTCCGTAGGCAAGGTAGAGAAAACTTTTGCGATACCGTTCAATGTCATGGTTTTGATCACCAAAAGCGTTCTTGCCAGCAATGTTGAGTGAGGTGTAGGCATGGGTATTTTCGGGTATTTCCTGAAAGTCGCTCCATTTAGCATTTTTTAAGTGCTCTTTTTGAAAGAACTTCTGGAAAAATGTGTATCGTTCTTGGAGCCAGTCTTTCCCCTCAAAATGTTCCTCCGCAACTTTTGCAAAATTTTGCAGGTAAGTAGTCGCTTTATTATGCTGTTTTATTTCCAATTTATCTGACTCCTCTTCCGGCGGATATTTGGTTCTCCAAAGGATATCCTGAAAGACCAGCCACTTGGGATCGCCCTGGAAGCAATCATCATCAAGGGTGCTTTGGACTAATTGTTTTAGCTCATTATCATTGGTGATGAATGGTAACAACCGATTGCCGACTTCAATGTAATGGAGGTATTTATCCCCTGCGCGTTTTGAATTCTCTTCAGTGACGACTTCCAGCAGATACTGGTAAATATCATCTTTATAAATGGGATACTTTTCCGGGTATCGCATTGCGAGGTAATAGGATATCGTTCGTTCATCCTGATACGCGTTCAACTCTTTGCCGTGAGCCTCTGAGACCTTTGGGGCTAATTCATCCGCTTGCTGGTTAAAATTGTCGACCCGATCCTGCAAATCTTTCTCTTCGTCGTATAGCTCCCAGAACATCTCCCGGACTTCTTCCGGGTAATATTGGGCAGCCTTTTTTATAAACGACAGTGACAGTTGATAGACTAGATTTTGGGCTTTGGACAGGGCGGACTTCAGCGATGCATGAAAATCGTCGGCGTCAATATCAAACTCCGCCTGATAGTGATTCACATTGCGCCATTTATACAATTCAGGGCGATTTTGGTCCTCTCTGACTAATTCCTTATACTTCTCGATAAGTTGTGAAAAATAGTATTCTTCTGGATGCTCCAATAAGCGTTCAAAGGCATTGTTGTTAAATGTTAATTCCGTGAGCAACGGGGAGTGAAATCGCCGAAGGTTGGACTTTTCCTGCCGGGGTAAATAATCTTTGGCGCAACGTAACACCCATTCCTGGATATCCGCCTGGTGCTTCTGATAAGTTTCCATGGAAAGGATAACGATATATGATGGCTCTTCATCCCCTATTTGCGTGAATTTTGAATTATCCTTGCGGAAATTCGCCACTTCGGGTTCAATTTTTTCGGCATCCTTTTCAAACATTGTTGCCAAGAGCGTATCTTCTCCGTCCTCGTTCGTCAGTCCTAAAAACAGTCGAGCATTGAGATTCACCGTCAATCGCATATACTGATCGGTGCGAATGGTTTGAACAATATTTCCTGTGTCTTTCTTGAGTCCTAATTCCGAATAAATATCATGCACAAATTCGAAGTATGATTTAATACTCTCAGAATTTTCAATTGTCGATACAACCTGTTTTAACTTCTGTACATCATTCATAAGTCATCCTGTAAGTATTTTAGTAATTACCGTGCTTGCATAAGAAGCCATTGCAGGTTTTTATTTCCTGCGTATCCTGTTCATTACTTTTCGGTAGAATGGAATCCTTGCCTTTTCTTCATTCGCTGCCAGTTCTACTTCAATATCTAAACCGGTGTCTTCATCTGACTTGCTGTTAAAGGATTCTGTGATAATTTTGTATACCACATTTTCAGTGAGCAGATTCTTACTCTTTTCCCCGATATATTTTTTTGAGTTCCGTCTGATTTTCTTCCAGACATCGGAAGTAATACTCTCCGCAGTTTCAATCACAAATTTACGGGAGGGATACAGGTCCTTCTGGGAGTTTATATACAGTGTGGTGCAATAATTTTCAGTGATAAGTGCGATTCGGGTCAGTAGAGTCGCGTTGATAAAACCATCGGCTAATGAGGATGTGAGTCGGCTGACAAAAGGAATACCCCCTCCAAAATCCCTCCCAAGTTTTGTTACAATTTCCTCCGTGGCATATTCCACACTCTCCGTGCCTCCAATCGCAATAGAGTAATAGACGTGTTTCCCAATCGCAAAGAGGTCTTTGTTGGACACACGCCCATTAAATAAGCGGAAGGTTTCTTTCACCACATTTATTGATGCAGAAAGAATCAGAATCGCATCGATGAATCCGTTTTGGGCTAAGGCAGAACTATAGAATAACTCGCGAACTCGTTTTTTCCGAATAACGCTATTCTTTTTTTTGAGTGTTTCAATGGCCTGCTCATATGTTTGTTGATCATTATTTTCGGTGGGAATTTTTACGCCGAGTTTTTTTAGGTAGGGATTTTTCTGAAATTCGTGCAATCGGTTTATTCGCAGTTCGTCTACTTTATCCTTATCTGTTGTCGGGCCAAAAGACTTCGGAAGCAGGAGAATTCTGTAGAGCGGGATACCAACAAAATACACGATAATTCCAGCGACCAGGATTAAAAATACAAGCCCTGCAACCGGATGCATACTGTTAATAGAATTGTATAATAGCAGAAATTCTCTGGCAATCACCAAAACCAGAAAGATGCTCAGGAAGCCTATGAGTCGCTTAATATACTGCATCATATATTGTTAATTTCAGTTCTTCAATAGTTACAATAATGCGTTTTAATTTTTGGACATCAAATATAATTTACCTGAGATTTTTTCACTCAACTTTACCTCCATTTATTCCGTATAAATCAATGCGTCTCAAACGTATTCCACCGTGACGTGTCTAACTCCATGGCGCAATAGATTTCAAACAGATACCGTTCCACCGGGTTGTCTATCTCGATAAATGCGACGTCAAGTTCTGACAAATATTTTTTCTTTTGTTCGAAGAGTGTGCGAAATTTATCCATATTCATCAGTTGCTTGCGTGTATACTGTTCCGTCTCACCGTCATAGGATTCCATAGTCATACGGTAGGCAAGGCTAGCACTAAAATGGCTTTTACCGTTAACATGCTGGTTAATCCGCGTCACCAGCTTTTGAGATATCCCAACATAAATTGGATCCTCTTTTTCAATGAACACATAACAGCCAGGGAAATCTGATTGAAACCCGAATTGTTTCAGTAGCGTCCGGATTCCGATGCCCTTTTCGGTAAACCGGCTCATGGGAATAGGCGCATCTATTTGTTGTTTCAGTGTTTTTAGATACTCGGGTAAAACAGTTTCCGTGAGTTCGTTGTAACAGTAGTGGCAATTGTCTATTGGCATGGAGTATCCTTAATTATTGTCAAGGATAGCACAATGTACTAAGCTTTTAATTTTCAACTTATCCGAGAATCCGAACAATCTCCTCTAACAACACATCCAAATCATTAGAAAAATTGACCTGAGTTTTATTTGGTAAGTTCTCTTTCTTCCTTATTGGCTCATGTAAATGCCTATCTGCAATATTTCGCGATGATTTTTCGAGATGTTGCATCGATTTACGAAAGGATTTCCCACTACCACTAAAATTATTTGCCACTTCAGTAAATTTCTTGTATCCAAAAATTGGCGGTACATGATCCAACAGACTTCTAGTTAGCATAGCTAACGCTAAATAGCATTGTTTTTGATGACATACAATCATTTCTTCGCAAAGCCGGATGACTTTTTTCAAATCGAATTCATCCGATTGGATTGCTCTTAATTCGGCCAGCCGTCCCTCATCTATAAAGGAATAAAAATACATATTCCAACTACGAGAAGTGTCACCATTTAAAATAGTATCATACAGTTCTGCAGAGAGTGAAATCATCTGGGAACTCTCCGGCCCTAATGGTATTCCCAATTCGAAATGACTGAATGCATTATCAAGAATGTATGAGCTGAAATCTTTTATTGATGGTAAATCATCAACCTCACGTGGAAAAGTCACATACCAGTTACCTTTACCATCGGTTCCTCTACTACTACCGCTGAAATCACTCTCTCCTAAAACCAACTCAAAGTTGTTGAGCTCATCATCCGTTATACCAAGTGCGTTCTGAATTTCATCACTGTTTATTTTCTCTCTCTCTGGTTCTTCGTAGTAAATTTCTAGCACAAAGGTCAAATACTGAGAGAGTAATTCTAAATATTTTTTGCCCCTACTTGACAATAACATCCCAAGATAGGTAAGCCGGTATTTGCTTTCATTGCGTTCATCTGATTCTTGGACAACGCTCCTCCCTATAGGCTCAAGGGCACTCCGGACCACAGGTTTCCCATATCTGCTGTGAACCACCCTAGTAAGCACCCCTCTCTTCTTTTCGCCATAGTTCTCAAACAAATAGTCCAGTATTGCTTGCTGTGATTCAGTGATTTTACTCCTTAATTCACTAAAATTTTTACAAGATTTGAACTGTTTGATTTTGAATAACGCATATTCTTCGAAAGCACGAGTATTTAGTTTAAAATAAATGGATCCAGAACTGTGTTTTCTATCTATATAATCGTGTTCGGATAATTGATCCAGATTTTGGGGTTCAAAACCAGTGAGATTTTTCGTTTTTTCTTCGGTCCTATTAACAAGAACAGCGCGATACTGGCCTTCAGGGTATTTATCCCGTTTCAGTCCAACAGAGTGAAAAAACTTTATTTCAAATTCATACTTCCCACTCTGTAATAATTCGATTACTTCTATGAGCAATCTTTTGGATTTTTCTGAAAGTTCATCGAATGCCATTTTCGAAACACCTACCTTACTAAACTGTTTCTTTATCACTTATAAAGCCCCTCAATCACATCCTTGGTTTGCATAATGATATTGTAGGCCTCGTCTTCGCCAATAGATTCTAACTCATGCACAACACGATTCCGGGATTTTCGGATTTTATGCAATGTATTTGAGGTTGCTTTGTCAATAAGATTTATATGGTTTGCCGTATTAATCAGGTCGATAAAGTTTTTCTCCTTCCTGGTTTTATGACCATTACTTTCCTTGAATAATAAATCTTCATCCTCAGAGGTCAACCTATCTTTTAGAGTAGATTCCAGTATGGATGCACACAATATTAAAGCTGCTCGGTTTTACCCAAACAACCAGCACTGCATTGCTTCCTCAAAGTATACTTTAAACTCAGTGCTCGCAGGATCTACGGAAATGAATGTTGGTTTTAATTTAACGATTCTATCTGTGTAGGGACCCATTATATAAATTAAGGCGTCCGTATCTCCGCTTATCATTTCGTCAAAAATTTTAGTAGCCTCCTCGCCTTCCCAAATGGATTCCACTACTGTTTTTGCCAATTCTAATCTAATCGAATCCTCATAATGGATGAGAGTCCCGGGGTTGAACACAAGTCTTTCTTTAATCTGCCGGATTAACTCATTGCCCCTTTTTCGCTTTTCTTCCTGGGAGGTTTGATTCCATCCTTCTGTATCATGCACTTCACCTACGATTTTCATCAATTCATCAATGAGTTTTTTCATAGTAATTCAACCTGCGATTAGGTTTTTGTACACTTTACTGAGTAAAGACGAGTCCTTGTTATTAAAGAAAGTACACTGGCTTATTTATCGCCAACCCCGCAATCATCCCGCCCTCACTTTGATGCGCAATCACAACCTCATCAGATAGATCGACCATGAACTCATTTCGTTTGCGGCTGTGGTAGGTGCTAGATCGTTTGACGTTGTCAGGGAATGGCGAGACAATCAGCAGGTTGCCCTTCTCAATGCCGGACTTTAATTCCTCGTCAGGGAGTCGCTTATACATTGACCGGGCAAGTACCATAATAACTGGTTGATCGCCCTTCAGCAGGAAATGTAGCACGTCTCGTTCGATCTGAGAATGGAATCCCGACACGACACAATTGCCGGCATTTTTCTGTTCCAACGCCCATTCATAGGACTTTTGTACAACTGATGCCGGATAATCCCGCGAACAGAGAAATGCTATCTTGTGTTTTGCATTGAAAAGGGCTTCATCACCTCGAAACGTCAGTTCAGGCATATACATAAGGGTATTACTGCTAAATTTTGTGGCAAGTGGTATAAAATGCCGGTACCGATGGTCCAAACTACTTATTTAATAATGTGAGGAGTTCCTCAATCAGTTCATCACCGGGCCACTTCCCAATAATACTATCGAGTTTGGTTCCTGTATATTTCTGCTCTTTACGCAGTTCAATAATATCCAACTTTTCAGGGAGAGGCACAGACTGCGTTAAGGTTGAGGAAAAAACTTTACCCTCCTCTAGCGGAAATTCCTGCGGGGTAATCCCATGTTTCTTGGTCTTCAAATTGTCGAATCCTTACCTCCTTATAATAGAACTAAATAACGATTTAATCGTCATTTAGTTCGTCCCCCATTCTATATTTGATATCATAATTTATTAAATAATCAAGTTCCTGTTGGGTAAAATCATAATGCGAAGCTATCGTTTGATCAAATTTGTCAATAATTTCTTTTGAATATTTTGGAAAATATTCTTCATAAACAACTTTCCCAGTAGTTTTATAATTTGCTTCCTTACGGTTAGAGTTATTCCTTAAATCTTCCATTAATTCATTTCTGATTTCCTCAAACTCTTCAACTCTTTCTTGATCAATTCTATCTATTGAAATCGGAAAATTTTCAACTTCCCTTTTATTTAAATGTCTACCGTCAGATAGCATAACATACCACCAATAAAACAAATTACTATTCAGTAATCCAAGAGTAATAACCGCATTGTGACGATCTATAAATGATAAAATTTTGACCTGAGATGACAACTTCTCACCATCCCTCTCATTCCAAAAGTAAGGACGAAAATCTGTACATCTCACCCAGTATTGTGGAGCATTATGGTAGTAAATTTCGTGCTTTCCACCATTGGGTAAGTTAATTCCTAATTTCTTATTAGTTTCTATTTTGTTAATAATTGATTTATCTAGTGCGTTACCAATTTTTAGAATGCTCCCATCGAATAGGTTATTTTCAATCGCAATGAAAGATAAACTTTGAAATAGAAATTTACGGTTTTCAGAATACCATCTTTTGTAATTTGTAGATAGTAATTCTCTTGCATTTTTTGATTTATCCATTAGGATAATTGTTGCTCTAATATGTTGAAGGTCATTAAATAACTTTCCAGGTCTATCATCAAAATTTGCAAAAAGCAAATAGTTGTAATTGTTCATTAAAAATTTCTGAATTGGTGTCATTCTATCAGTACATACAATAGATAATTGAACAATCATTCCGTTCAAAGAAGTTTTATTCGAGATCTTATTGGTTCTTTCAAGAACGTAGGCATAGAGATTACCACATTGGATAGTTTTATATCCATTTAAGGAATACTCATCATTAATGTCAGAATATTCTACATAGGGTGGATTCCCTATAACTATGTCAAACCCTCCATTATCTTCGATAATATCATAGAATTCGGCAAACCAATGAAAAGGTTGGTGACTCTCAAGCCAACTTTGATACCGGTTTTCTGAATAATTCGATTTTAAATAATCCTTTGCTAAATACCGGTTTAATTGATCATTCAACTCGTCCAACGTTTGATTAACCATTTCCTTAGCACTCTTATAGTCGGTACTCTCATAGTCCTCTGTCAGCTGTTTCTCTTTGAAGCGCTGGTAAGAAAGCCTGACTAAGTCAGCCTGATCAAAAATGGATTGTTTTACATCGCCGAAGTCAATTTCCCCGGAGGTCAACTGTTCGAATTCATCTTTGGATGCGTACCCCACCAGGGTGTTCCCGGCCCGGATATTGAAATCGATATCCGGCAAAGGTTCCAACCCGAGATTAGGTCGTGAATAATCCACATCCACCGTTGCCATTAACTTCAGAAACAGACGCAGTTTGGCTATCTCCACCGCTTCGTGCATAATGTCCACGCCATACAGATTATTCAGGATGATGGATTTGAAAATGAAATATTCCCTGTTCGGATGCTCCGGAGCATTTACCTTCTCCAACTCTTCATGAAAGAACTGGTATTTTTCTTTTCCACTATCTTCAATAAAGGACTCCATCTTTTGGAGCGTAGATGCATAAAGAGGTTCAAGAATGTTCAGTGCTGCAAACAGAAATGCCCCGGAACCGCAGGTCGGGTCTAATACGGTTATTTTTGATAGTGCTTTCCAGCAGGCTTTAATGAGCTCCGGATCATCGGTATTTTCGACAAGATCCTGACTGAACTGTTTGATATCCAGGTTGTAGGTGATGAAATCGTTTATCTCATCAATCTCGCCTGCTGCAATCCTTGACTTTATATCAAAATAACGTTCCCACCGCTCAATAGTCTCTCGCCAGATTTCAGTGGGTAATCCATGCTCACCGGGAGTGGGTGTATTCCATTCTTCTCTGCGTTCAAGCAAGTCTGGGGCATCAGTATCAATACCACGAGCAATATGCTCCGGGATATCTAAATGGTCAATACTTTCAGGATTCTCGACTTCCGCCGCAGTGTCGACGCCAGTTTTCACTGCACCATAAATGTAGGTATCCCCGCTGCTCCTCAGTTTGTCCCACACTTCGCCCTTGTCACCGAACGGCTTCGGGTAGATTCGCTTTATTTCATCAAACATCCATGGCAGTATACTGTTTTTACTGATATAGTCGGTGATGTCTTCCTGTGTATAGTACGCACCCATTTGGGCCCGGTCGTTAATGTACTTCTCAAAGATATATCCAATAACATCAGGATTAATATCTTTACCGGTAGCGGTCTTACGTGTATCCAGGTACCAGTTGTATTCATCGAAAAAATCGAAGAGTCGCTCAAAGGCATCATCTTTTATCTGAAGTTCAGGATACGTTGCTTCCAGTTCATGCACATCAAACAGCCCACCGTTCAGGTACGGTACACGTCCAAGCTTTTCTTCAAGATTCTCTGTTCTGTCGGGGTGCCCAAGTCCCTTGTGAAAGAGTACTTTGAGGAAATCCTTATAAAAGCCGTAAAATTCGTTCTCCCCTTCGTTTTCCTGTACCTCATTCAACTTGGTACGAAGGTAGTCTCTGTCTTCATTCAAGAATCCTTTTTTCTGGATAAAGTAAATGAACATGAGGCGGTTGAGCATCAGTGACGCATACCAGTCCTTATCCACCTGCTCGTCAATGCCCTCGATGAAGTCGCGGAATGCCCTGTGTTCGGTTTTGAACTTCCGGTAAAACTTTTTGGTGACTTTTTCGTAATTCTGATCGAACTGCTCTGCCACTCGTTTCTTCACATCGATAATAGAGATGTTTTCCTCTTCATCGATACTAAAAAAGAGCCCTTCCAGTTTGTGGAAGAGTATTTCCGGATCCTGGTGGACGTAATATTCCTGCCGTCTCCGGCGGTCAGGCTGGTTCGGTTCCTTCAACCGGTATTCCCACAACTGCTTTGTCTGTTCCGTATCGGAATAAATGACCAGATGCTCATTGTGTAATCGGGTTAGTCGCCGGTCGAGCTTATCCCGGTCGGATGCCTTGGGAAACCGCCCATCCTCGTCCGGTTCGCAATGAAATATGGCAAATCCCCGCTTTTCAACGATACCCTTGAAGTGAAAGACGTGGCCATCGGATTCTATCGGAATAGTTTTATCAAAGCGATCCCACCCGAGTTCAATAAAGAGGTCTTCAAAATTGAAATTCCGGAGGTACTGTGAGAATTCCTGTTTTGGAAGCGACATACGACCCTTTCTAATTTTTCAATCCCAGAGAACAGATGATCTTTGGCGTCCCGTCGTGTTCGGCGACCTGCTCATCCACTAAGCAGAGTTCTTTATTTTCATGTAGTGATAACACCAAGTCTGCAAATTCCTCATCACTGGCGCTCGACTTCAACAGATTTTGTAACCGGCTTTTCGCAAATTCCTTAAGCGGATATGTATAGATTTGATCCACCGCTTCCCGGAGCTCGTTTCGCTGGAAGATTGTCCCTTCCACATTCTCTATATGTCGCTCTAACAAGTGAAAAGTCCGGTATCTAATACTCCGTTTACTTCCAAGCTGTCCGCCGGTCTTTTTGGATTGATCATTGATGTGATCAATCCCTTCTTTCACAAGGGCATGATGATTTGTTAACGGTTGCAGCGGTTCTTCCTCAGGCGCACATTCGGCGGCTTTCAGTATTTTATACTGGGAATGGGTGACAATTTCATTTTGCTGGTTCACCCAGGTCAACACATCATTATCCTGGATCGTTTTTGCATACATGAGTACGCCGCTATCGTCTGTATCTTTGCTGGGATTCTCTTTGGTCGAATAAATGACATCAGGCATATTCCGGATGGTTTTCTCCAACCCCGGTTCCTTCTCAATCGCTTTATTCCAGATTTCAAAGGCATAGGATGCCAGATCGACTTCCTCGTCTTCTTCCTCTTCCAGAATACTGGAATTCTCATTGTAGATATCCCGTATGATAACCGGGTCTCCCTCAAAGAAGGTTTCGTCAGAACCAACGACTTCGGCATTTTGCTGAATACGATTTTCAAGGCGGCCACGCAGTCGGATAATTTCGTTGACGCCATCTTCCGGAAGAATGGAATAGCAGTAAATCTCTTCGGCCTCCTGGCCAATTCGGTCAATTCGTCCCGCCCGTTGTATCAAACGGATAAGCGCCCACGGTAAATCGTAGTTAATAATGATATGACAATCCTGGAGGTTTTGTCCCTCACTCAATACATCCGTGGAGATAAGTACCCGGATTTGATCCTCCGGGGCAATCTTCTTCTCGTTGCTTTTTGGACTAAATTTGTAGGCCAATTTTGTGGGATCGTCGGAATCTCCGGTGACACAGCTGACCTTTTTCAAGCCCATGTTCTCAAGATGTTCGTACAGATAGTATGCCGTATCTGAGTACTGCGTGAAGACTAATATTTTATCATCCGGATACTCATTTTTGCAAAAATCGAATAGGGCATTCAGTTGCCGGTCATTCTCTGCGGTCCATGTTTTCCCGATATCCAGGATTTCTAACAGGCTTTCGCAATCCTTTTGGAGTTTTTCCTTCAGGGAATCCTGGAAGAGTTCTGAACGAATCCAGTCATACTGGTGCCGGTATTTCACACTGAGGAGGTTATAGGTTTTCTTCGCCTGTGATAAAAAGTTCTCTTTCTTGGTAATCATCTGGAGTTCAAGATTACCGTCTTCAAGATCCGTGTCTCCAAGGAACTCGTCAATCATTCCCGATTCCTGGCTGCCAATAGGCAACGGTTCCCCGGCTTCAATGGCTGCCAGAAAGATGTAGTTTCGATAGGCATGCCGGGCAATGGAGAGTAAAAAGGCATGTCCACTGCTCTCAAGCCGCTTAAACAGATTTGTCCGGCAAAATCCCATCAACCGCTTCCCGGCTCGGGAGAGGTTCTCGACAATTCGATCCTCGCCGTCCTCCAGTTTGTCATCGAGGTTGTCTTGTAATTCGAGTGCCAGTCCGTATCGCGGCAGTTGTAGACCGTTAATCAGGTTTACGACCTTCTCGGAATAGAGTTGTGCATACTGGTCATCCGGGTCATCTGAATTAAAAGGATATTCGAATTTTTTCGCAATCCGCTCCGGAAAGTACGAACGTTCTCCCCCTTCAAACTCTAGATAGTACCTCTCATTATCCTGTTTGGCGTAGTTCTCTTTTATAAATGTCCGTGTACGGCGGACAAGATAATGGCGCATCAATTCCTGCCAGTCTTCAATGTACTCACTCTTTTCAAATGCCTTCAGGGACCGGCTGTGCGTTTGATGCTTGGCTATAAATTCATCCTCGCCACCAACTGAACTGAGATATTGCTCAGGGGCGATACCTAAGTCAGCATCCTCTTTAATGAAAAGCGCAAGTTGGCTTGACAGGTCTAAGAGGGTTTTATTGTACGGAGTAGCGGTGAGCAGAATGACATTGGAGTCATTTTCTGCAATATAGTCTTTGATGATACTATACCGTTTCCCTTCTGGATTTCGCAGGTTATGACTTTCATCGATGATGACCAACTGGTATCGTTTTAAATCTTTTAGTCTGTTATGTACCATCGAAATCTTCAGGATATCGGCACGGAGGTTGAATTTTTGGCGATAATCCATCCACATTCGGTCGAGGTTCGCCGGACAGATAATGAGGGTACGGTAGAAAAACTCTTCTTCAAAAATATGGGCCAATGCGCAAGCAGTGTAGGTCTTGCCGAGGCCGACGACATCACCTATCATAACTCCGTTTCGTCTTTGAATATGCTTTGCTGCGTGGTACACAGCTTGTCGCTGGAATTGTAACAATTTCTTCTTGATTGGGTCTTTTAATTCAAATTCCTGAACTCCAGCCCGTGCGTCCCGTGAGAGATGATACGCCATTTTCAGGTAAATATGATAAGGAGAAATGAGTCGTTCGCCTGCCCAGCTCTCTTCCAGGATTGCAATGAGTTCATCGGTAATATCGATGGAAAATCGATCTTCCCACCGATCTTGAAACCACTTGCTTAACTTGCCAGCCGCATCCTGGTCCACAACATCGATATTCAACTCACCTTGAGAATTGAGTCCGGAAAAGGTCAGATTACTACTCCCGAGGAAACCGACCTGTTTCGCAACCTTCTGGCCTGCATCGTAGATAAGATAGAGTTTGGCATGGAGGGAGGTCCTGGTAAACAGTTTGACACGAACCATGCCCTTTTTGAGTTGTTTTGCCAGTTTCCGGAGGTCTCTTTCATCCCGATTCGTTGGCACTCCAACCGTGAGTTGCTCCTTTAATCTTCGGGCGAGCTCTTTTTTGAGTGCAAGAGCGCGCTTCTGGTCAATTCGGTTCGGATTATCCTTCCCGTATAACTCTCGTATTGCATTGCGATTTTCTCCGTACATCCCAAGGAGAATTCTGCAATCGGGTAACTCGGGATCATCAACACCATTCAGTTTATCCACCAACGATGACAATTGCCCCCAACCACGCAGGTTAAAATACCCGATACAAAAATCAGCACGGTCAGCGTCGGTTAAATTGTCTTTAAGCGCATCACTCAGCTGCAACTCAATGTTATCATAAATGGTTGGCATAGAGACTTTCTGTCTTTAGGTAACTACCGATAAATCATGTTAAAAAGGGCCGAAAGAATTCACACAAAACTGACTTGTGAATTTATACCGGCTACTAGTGGATTACAATGGGTTTTTGGTGAAGTAACAGGCTAAAAAAAAGAGCCACTAATTACAGTGGCTCTTTTCCATTGTCCAGTTACTTCAAATAGATCATCTTCCGCACTTCAGTAAACTCCTCCGCCCGTATCCGGTAAAAGTATACACCATTACTCACCTGATGGCCAACATCGTCAGTCCCCTCCCATTCCAGGTGATACCAACCCGGTGCTTTGTGTTCGTTGACCAACGTAGCAATACGTTGGCCGGTGACGTTATATACTACTAACCGGACATCGGCTGCTTTCGGCAATCCGTATTTGATGGTGGTGCTGGGATTGAAGGGATTCGGATAGTTTTGCCGTAAGGTGAACTCTGTTGGTAGCGTCGACTCTTCTCCCGTTGCCAAGGCAGTTTGGCCAGCCACTACCTGGAACTCGGTCGATGTTAAGTCCTCCGGAAATGTGTACGATTCCTGACTCAGCATATCGACGGTCAGGTCGGTAATCCGGAGTCCGAGTTCCATTCCTGCTGGAAATTGTTCGGTCGTCCATTCCAGGGTGACCGGTTCAGAAATGCCTTCATTCTGGAGGTTGACCTCCCAAACTTTGTTCACTTCTTCGGTGAGCGGACTGCGGATATCGATCATGTACTTGTCTCCGAAGACCGGATGCCAGCCGGGATGCTGGATATCCATATAGGTGTAGGACGGCGTTGGCGGAATCGGTGGCTTTGGCGCATCCTCTTCCGAACCGAAGGCATCCGTAGCGTCGGGATGTGCTCCCAGGAGAATATCATCGGTCACCTCTCCGGAGGTCACATGCAATTGGACATACCAACCCAACGAGTCCTGCTGCTGTATTCCTTCCGGGGCGGTCTGTTGTGGAGAAGTGACTTGAATAACCGGAAACTGGAGCGATACCCCGCTCGCCGCTATAGCAGTCCAGTAGCCTCCCCAGGGTTGCAGGGTATCCTCCAGCGTATAGCCGCCCTGACTCGGATTGTAATGGTAAAAACTATTCGACACCCAACCGCTGTCCAGTGCCGCATCAAATGAGACGGTCGACTGGTCTTTACTCACGAGTAGACTGTCCTTCGGCATGGGAATCACCAACGGATTGGTGACAAGGTTCCAGCCCTGGGGTGTCTCGATTAACATTTCCGTTGTTGCGGGATCGCCAGTCACATCGACGGTCGCTCCGTTTTCGACAGCCAGCCAGTAACCTGCGCCGAAGTGGAGATTGTTCTCGATGGTATATCCACCATCGCTGTATCCGTAAGCCCAATAGCCACCGGAAAAGTCATTCTCAAGGTTGCCGATCATCGTAGTATCTGTCGGGTCGAGAGGTACACCCCAGAGCGTCCAGCCTGTCTGCACATCTGTAGAAAGGGTATTTGCGACAATGACAAAGGGATTCGGAGATTCATCCGAGTGGATATTCCCGGCTTCATCCTTAATCCGAACCCGGACTCTGGCATTATAATTCAAAATCTCACTCGCAACTCGCCATGAGTAGTTATCGAATGTCGTAGTTGTATCTGACGGATAGTAAGTCCCCCCGTTGTCACCAGAATAGTCAATGAATAACGTCTCAACGAAGGCTTTGTTGGTTATCGTCCAGTCCATTGAGTACAGACTTTCATCAAGCACGATTTCCGGACCGGAAGGGGCATGCAATGTTATGGTCGGATATGCACCGGTGATGCCGGTAGCCGTCTGACTCAAATCGGTCTCCACCAAGTCCCCGTTGCGGGTGAGTGTCTGGACGTTATATGTCGTGACGGGGGTTAGATCCACGGCGGTAACGGTATCCCACACGATAGCCGTCGCCCAGGCGGGATTCTCACCGTTTAATGTGCCATCCGGATTGAGATAGTCCATAGGTCCACCGGATGCTTCACCGATGGCTATGGCGTATTCCGTGGAATCCGGATTGTCGTCGGTAGCCAGGGTGATGTCTAAGGTGGTCAGCGTCGAATCTACGATGATCGGAGCATCAGGCGTGAGAGCCAGCGTGTAGAGACTGTCATACTGCATGGCGCTGGCGTCCACCACATTATACGCCTGCACGCCAAACCAGTATCGGGTATTCGGTTCCAATGATTGCAGCGTATCGCCAGTATATGTCGTCGCGTTGGCAGTCAGCGAATCCAGGATGGAATATGTGCTTCCATCACTGGAGCCGTAAACCAGAAATCCCCCTTCAATGATTGCATTATCTGTCCAGGATAAGGAGCCGAAGCCGGTAGTTGCCGGAGCATTGATAGTAAAGTCCGTAGGGGCTTTCGGGACGTTATTCCCGATCCGGACGGTAAAACTCTTGGTGGTATTCGCGTCCAGGTCAAACGTGCAGGTGTCGCCGGAAGAAATTAGTAAAGCCTCGCTGGTCTGCTGGTTGGTGAGTAGCATGGTTGCACCATCCGGAAAGCCGTCGCTGGGCAGAAAGGTCAGCGTGACCGAATCCGCGTGATCGGCGGTGACGTCGAAGGCCCAGATCTGGTGCGTATCGCTCAGGCTGACGGTCGGTTTGACATCCTGGGTGAAATCATCGCCGAGTGAATAATTCCATTCCGGATGCGGGAAGGCGAGGGACAGATACGTATCCGGTGGGGACGGCGGTTCCACGATATCATAGTTGGAATCATGCGCATTGGTGGCATCCGAAGCAGTTCCAAGAAAGTTATCGTTGTCGTTGACACCGTCCATAGTCTCTGCCCGGATATTCACAAACCAGTCCAGATTGGTGTTATCGATCAGGACTTCGTTGGTGGGCGGGCTCTCATTGCCGGCGTCATCCACTGAGTTGACGGTATAATAGAGCGGCGTGTCAAAACTGGTCGGCGCATCGGTGTATTCCGAGGCGGTTTGTTCTTGCACCGTGACCCAGTTCCGCTGCACCTTGTAGTACATAAAGTTAGACTCGTTGCTTGATCCCCACTGGAGGTCGACGTTCTCGCCGTTGAGCGAGGCCAGCAGTTGGCCGGGCGCTGCCGGCGGGACGTTATCTACCGAATAGCCGCTGTCCACCGGACTGGTATAATAGGTGGACGGTGTCGACGTATGGGCGATGATCTTGAACTTCGACCAGTGGATGCCTGCCGTAGTGGAATCGCCGAAGGTATTCGCCAGATAGGTGTAGGTGCTGGATTGTGTCGCCAGAGTATTATTGATGCTGACCCATTCATCCTCGTAGCGCTGCCAGAGGGAGTATTGGTTCACTGAAGTGCCGACTGGCCCATCAAAGCCGCTGGGTTCCCAACGCAAGAGCACTTTCCCGCCCTGGTCATTCGGAACATCCGCTACCTCTGTGATCACCGGCCGGGCGTCGTACACCGTAATGAGTGATTCTTTAGTGAGTGAATCGGTATTCACCTGACCGTAAACTATAAGAGTGACCGAATACGTTCCAGCGGACTGGTATTCATGGGCGGGATTCAACACAGTAGACGAAGCACCGTCTCCGAAATCCCACAGCACCGAATCGATCGTCCCGACAGAGGTATTCGTAAACTGAACGCCCATGGGAGCCACCCCTTCCGTTGGCAGGGCGGTAAAGTCAGCAGATACTTGTTCCGGAGAGAAAACGGAAATGTAGTCGGTCTTGGTTTCGGTATCTTCGCCGTACGGACCGTAGGCAGTGAGTGTCACAGTAAAGGTTCCGGCAGTTGAATAGGTATATGAGGGATTGGCAGCTGTTGATGTACCACCGTCGCCAAAATACCACCGGAGGGAGTCTACGTCGTTTTCGACGGTGGAGGTGAAATCGACGGTAAAGGGTGAGGTGCCACTGGTGGCTGACGCACTGAAGTTCACCACCGGCGTATTCTGGGGTGGGTTGACGGTGATGTAGTCGGTTTTGACGTCAGTGTCGACGCCGCCCGGGCCTGAAACAGTCAAACTTACCGAGTACACACCGGAATCCTGGTAGGCATGAACTGGGTTCGCCATGGATGAGCTGGTATTGTCGCCGAAGTTCCAGTTGAAGCCGGTAACGGGCCCGGTTGAGGCGTTCTGGAACTGCACAAACAACGGCTGTGTCCCTTCCAGAGGATCGGCGGAAAAGTCTGCCACCGGAGGATCAATCGTGCCACCACCGCCTTGGTCGAAAAAGAATGCACCTATATCCCGTATAGTACTGTCTGCATCCAATGAATCAGGATGGCCAGCATCGATTGCTGGGGAGGTGCTGCTCAGGTGGAGGAAGTTGTCGCTGGCGGTGTCGGTGCTGACGAACTGAGGATCCATGAAAAGGTTGTAGTAGGTGTCTGTGGAGTCACCGTTTTGGTTGGTAGTGATAACTTCCCCGAACCCTCCATATGTTTGGTCATAATTCTGAAGATTGGAACCAAATAAATTATATTGGAAAACATCATCTGAACTCATATTTGAAATACCTATATCCGAATTTGAAATAATGTTCATTATATAGGTATGAGCATATCCGCCTTTTATACCAATAGTATTATTTTCTAATGTATTGTTTACTGCTTCTTGACAATAAATTAACCCAACTTCATTTGAAAAAATTTTATTTCCATGTACTAGATTACCAGAACGTATCCCCTCATAGTTATTATAAACTATATTATTCTTTATATAGCTATGATATGCCTGTATTCCAACATCTTCATAACCATTATGTCCAAACACCTTATTTCCCGTTATAACATTAAAAGGCTCACCTGTATAACTCCCAGTTTTATAAATACCGCCACGTATATTATTGAAAATAATATTGTTATTAATAATGAATCCTGAAGGATCGTCAATCGCTACATAATTATTATAAATTTTATTTTCTTGTATTAACAAATAATCACTGTTCCCATCAATTCCTTCATAATTATTTGAAATTTTGTTATTAATAATAAAGACGGAATCCCCACTGGCTATGTTTATACCGTCTTGATTTGAATTAGAAATATTAGAATTTTCAATAACTATGGAAGCATTATCGATAGCAATCATTTCACCATTATTATTTGAATAGGATTCACTACCACCGTATTCAAATCTGCAATATGATAATATTCTGCCCTTAGTGGACCAACCATCAATAATTAGATTTTTCCAATCCCCTGGAGCTGGATTTTCAGAATTGGAAGTAAAAACTATTGAATCAGATTCCGTGCCGACTGCTAATAAATATCCCCCAATCCAAAATGAATAATTGCCATTAAATTTCACCTTTACCCCTGGCTCGATAATTAGTGTATCATCCCAACTCAAAGAAATATCGTCTTCGACTAGAATTGTACTTCCTTCTTCCCAAACTTCATCCCAAATATTTCCACTTACAACAATCCCAGCCTGCAACGTCACATCATTTAATGTCTCATCACCGGACAAAGTCGGTGTTTCGGGGTAAGTATAGGTGAGATAGCCATCTTTGCTGAACTTGATTTCGTAGACGCCATCGGCAACGGAGAATGTGTAACTTCCGTCAGAGGTTGTATATGCTGTATCAGTAATTGCGCTTGGTGATTCTGCAATGAATTCAATCATTATGCCGCTGTGATCGGTTTCGCCTTCAAGGTAGGCGTAGCCACCAATATTGGCGGCTAATGCGATATCGCCATCATCGCTGGCAGCCTGCAAATGGAATGGAAGAATGGTTAGAACAATGATACTACTGAGGATCAGTGAACGGAAAGACATATAACGCCTCCTGTTTCAGAATCGAGTGAAATACACCATTGACCTGTACTATTTGCTGACAGGTGAAAATCTATAATTATCTATAAAGATTGTTACCTACTTGAGACCCATAGAAAGCCTATGAGCCTACTCATGATCTCTAAGTGAATACAACCCGAATGCCAGATAAACACTCTTGAAATGTACTAAAGGTTATCTATCATGAGCAGTAAATGCAAAGAAAATCACCAGGAGAGAACGTTCGAAAATCTATATTAAGAGACCACCATCAGAACAGACAAACGATCAATCCGAACTCTGAGCCCCTTCGGCAGCTATTTTCCATTCATTGTATTTATGGAGTTCTTTCTCCACCAGGTTCAAACATATGCCTACGACGGCGGCGTCATCGACATACCCAACAAATGGGATAAAATCCGGGATGAGATCGACGGGGTTAATCACATACAATAGAGTGAAGACGATGGCGCTGAGCGCCCACCACGGGATCTCCTTATAATTCCCATTCCAATAATCACCAATAAGGGAGAAAAGCAGTTTGACATCCTCAATAAATCGAGCCAACGGGCCTTTCTTTTCGAATGTTTCTCTAATCTCCTTCTCACGGTCTAACACCTTTTGGACATCATCTTCATCAATATTCTTCGCACCCTTTTTGACGAATTCCTCGTCGATCCCGTCTTTCTTGTTCTGGCCTTTTTTGCCCATGAGTCGCTCCATTGTCTAAAAGATTACACTGGTCGGTTTCATACAGATTGACAAATAATCTATGGCTGAAGTCAGGAAAAGAAAAGCCTTTTTACATACTATGGTATGTAGACTATCTGTATCACCTCTCGTAATCTGCTGGCAGTTATGGCTACATCAAATGATATCAAAACCGTATTTGGTCAGGTCCTCCGTACCTACCGTCAGAATGCCGGATTGTCCCAGGAAGCCCTGGCATTTGAATGCGATCTCCACCGGACCTTTATTGGGATGTTAGAGCGCGGAGAACGCCGGGCAACCATTGACACCCTCTTTGCGCTTGCCTCCGCCCTCGACGTATCTCCCCATGCACTAATCCAGGATCTGGAACAACGGCTTTCATCCTAACCACCTCAATTAATTCAATCCCATACCTAAAAAGAAGAGCTCATAAGAGCCCTTCTTCATGCAACCTTTCTACGGCATCTTCTACATCCGCATCCGTTATATCGGCATAGACCTGGGTGGTCTGTACACTGGCGTGACCGAGTTGCTTCTGGACCAGCCGCAGGTTGTGCCCGCTCGCCTTATACAGCCGTGTGGCGTATGTATGCCGCAGTGAATGCACACTGTAGTGGCCGGGCAGCCCGGCGTCCTCCATCCACTTCTTCACCATCTTCTGGATGGCCGACCGGGACATCCGCGCCTGCCGAGAGGATGGGAACACGTACTCACTGTCTGAGGGTCTGCTGTCCAGGTACTCTTTGATATGTCGCTTCACCTCCGAACCGAACTTCACCACCCGGTCTTTCCCGCCTTTGCCGTTACGGACAGTCAGCGACTTCTCGCCATAGTCCAGATGCAGGTCTCCTACTCGCAGATTTGAAAGTTCCGCCACCCGGAGGCCGGTATGCAGGGCTAGGTCGATCACCATCCAATCCCGCACTGCAATCCAGTTACCCTTTTCCTTGGCCAGTTGAGCCGCATCCCGACAGGTCTTGACCAGACTCTTCACTTCCTCCTCAGAGAGGTATTTCTCCGGCGTAATGACCCAGTTATTACTCATGGCTGGTCTCCATACAGTGAGTGGACTGCGTCTCGGATGAGCACGGTGATTGGCTTGCCAGTCTTTTTCCGCTCCCGAACGAGCATTTGCATATCCTCCCGGCTGAGTTTGGATGCCGGCCATTGATATTTCTTGGGGAAGTCAGTCATGTGTTATCTCTCCTTTCTGTCTTTTGGACCGTGTCGTGTATAGTCAGTGGAATGAAACCCGCTTCCCTTGAACCGGAACGCCGGCGGGCTGAACAGGCGCTGGCCTGGACAGCCACATTCTGGGCAAACGGGGTTTGGATCGGTTCTATCGACCAACTTTTCAAAGAGATGGTCATGGGGGCATCGATATTCATATATGGGCATCATTACTGCGCTCCGTTTCCTTGATTTTGTGGTTGTTTATCTTCCAGCATTGCCTTGAGCGATTTGTAGATCACAGCCTGCTGCTCCCTCGCTTTCACTGGCTCTATGAGTTTCAACACCGATTCCTGGAACTCGCTCAGGTGCTGTGGTCGGACCACGCCCCGCTGGGTCTTCGCGATGAAGATAGAGGTGGTGATCTCCCGGAGCTGGCTTTCGTCCAATCCCTCTTCCTGGAGGTTCTTGTTCAACTTCCGGACCTCCAGGTAGGTACTGAACCAGAGGCCTTCAAAATCATACCTCTTGGACGAACTCATGGTCCCTCCCTTCCAGCCGCTTCGGCAGTCTGATTTTCGAGGCTGTCTCGCTGAACACGATCCTGGAGACCGCCCCGACGCGGGACTGCAAGTATTCCATCTCTTCCTTCAACTCCAGGTAGGATTGAATCAGAGCGTCCGGCAGGGATTCTTGCGCAAGTCGCTGTTCAAAGGCTGCATCGGAGAGCGTGTCGTTAAGTACAGGCGGGTCAAATGCCTGCATCATTACCTTTTTTAATTGGGCATATCTGTTCTCTACTCCGGCAAGACGGCCTTTTAACTGTATCGCATCCTCGGCGATGTCTTCCAGGTAGGGGTTTGCCCCTACCGACTCAATGCCCTGGAAATCCTCAGCCAGGCCATCCACCTGCACGCCCACATCCTCCAGAAACGTGGCGGTGTCCTCATCCAGGAACAGGTTCATGGACTGCGAGTGGATATCCGTCAGCGGACTGTAGTCCGGAATCTCATCCTTATGCGCCAGGATGGTGTCTTCGAACTTCCGCTCCAGGGCCGTATCAGCGGCGGCTTCGATGTTGCTCGGAGTAAACACCTTGATGAGTTGCCGCCGTCCAAACGGATCGTTCGGGGATTTATGGTTCCGGGTCAACTCCTGTGTGTAGAACAGATAAGGCTCCTCGGTCTCCGGATTTCGGGTCAGACGGATCCTAGATGCGGTGTAGTTTTCTTTTCTGTCTAACCGATTCAACCGAAAGTCCTGGATGTCCTCCTCGATGCGTTCCGGGCGGTCAATGGTCACCGTTGGTTTCATTGTCTTCTCCTTTCTCGAGGGGTTGCCCCTCGTCTAACCGGATCGGCATCAACAGGCTGATGGGGCCCTCCCCATTCCGGGTTGATTCGGTGAATAACGATGCACTGATTGGCGACTTGTACCGCCATTCCACGGTCTCGTCGTCCATGGACTTGAGGAGTCGCTCGAAGTACAGGAGATTAAATCCCATTGGGATTCTGTCTCCGTCTCGTTGTTTGACCGGGACGTCGGTCTCGAACCACACATCCTTTTCCGGGTCCTCCGCAATCAGGTGAATGTCCTGCTCACGCATCTTCACAACACCCTGGTATGTGGATTTATTCGTGAAGGGCTTGGCTGACTGGATGGCGTCCAGCAGTGGTTGCTTCTCCACCTTTAACGTATTCGGGGTATCGATGTCCAGGAGCGGCTTAAAGTCCGGGAACCGTTCGTCAATCTTTTTGACAATGATTTCCACCTTATTCGGGAGCGTGAACTTCATGGTCTCTTCACTTCCCTGGACTTTGACCGGTCCCTTGGCAAACCGCGCCAAAATCTTCACCGTCTTCGTCGGCAGGATGCCGCTGTAGTCCTTGCCGTTTTCCGTAAGTGCATCGGCTTGCAATTGAGGATAGTATTTCAACATGTGCCCATCAGTCGAACACGTTTCCAGTTGCCCATTCTGTTGAATCCAGACGCCATTGAGGGCTGGCTTGAGGTCGTCAGTTGAGGCATACTGAGTTTGGGCCTTCATCACCTGGAACGTCTCCGGGAGCCATGTGCCGAGTTCCTGGAACGGCACCAGATCCAGTCCGGGATATTCATCAGGGTCAATCGTCGGACACGTGAGCGTATTACCGTCGTAGACGATTTGGAGTTGCCCGGGTGTCTCATCGGACAGGTGGACTGCAAATGACTCCGGCTTCGTCTTCAATACCTGGTAGAGCACCTGCACCGGCAACGTATACGCCCGGATATCGTCGATGGGCATCCGGACGGTGGTCTCCAGGTCTGTCATGCGGATAAATCCACTATCCACAAGGCAGTGGTTGAGGATGGGTAACTTGGTTCGTCTATTATGGACCTTCCGTGCGATGGGCAGGAAGGTGTGTAAGGTTTGTAACATGTATGGTTTCCTCCTTCGGTTAATCAGGTTGTGATGAGGTAAATTTCAGGGTGGACCGGGGGCAGGTTGACCGGTAGGGTTTCTTCGAACAGTACGTTTCCTGGCACCATCCCTTCCGATTTAACTCGACAGGTTTGGCTTTGTAGGTGCACCAATCCTGCAGGGTATCGTTCTCCTTCAGGTACTCGGTGTAGTCCCCAAAGAACTCCGCCAGGGACGCGTTCCCGTTGTGTTGTCGGCTATACTTGATGTACGTGTCTGCCATTTTATTCAACAACTGGTCCCGAATCTCTGTGTCGCGCAGATTGATGAACCAGTCCGGCAGGTCATCATGGCGCAGGATGGCTTTCCGGACCTGCTCGAGTTGTTTCGAGGAACCTGTGTGAAGCGAACCCGGTGTCTGCGGTTCTGGAGATCCTGAGCGCCCGGAGAACGTACGCTGTGGTCCCGTGGTTGGTATGCCCTCCTGTGAGGACAGCCCGGTGCTCAGAAAGCCGTTGAGGGCCTCGAACATGGCATTCATCAGTTCCAGCGAATTATTGAGTGACGGGGGGTTCTTTGAGGTGGGTTGGGGTGCCTGATATGGTTCATTTTTCGGCACGAACTCCATGGCCTCTAGATCCAGTTCGAACGACGGCGGCACCACCAGGTGCAGTTCGCCGATGCAGTACGGACCATCTTTGGTCGTGGTCGTCACCGGGATCACGTTATTCCCCTCTTGGAAGCCATCCGGCCATTGTAACTGCCACTGGTTCGTATACAGCCGATCGGGGTGGGCTTCCTTCAGGTGAGCGATCCGCTGCTGGATCACGTCCCTGACATAATTCGTAATTTCCTTTTTGTAATCGTCTGTCATAGATCCTCCACGGCTTGCCGCAGCATTCGGGCTCTGGATGTTTCCTCAAAGGGGTTCAGCACAATCTCCGCCGGGCTCCCGCATCGCTCGCATGTAATTCCCTGAGGCATGCCCGTGGCCTGTTCAGTGAGTTTTTCTTCCAGAGATTCCAGGGGCTGAACATGCAGCAGGCTGATGGTGCCGTCCGGGTTAAACGTGAACGTGGTCTTCACCCACAGCGGGAGTCTAAAATCATTTGACTGTTTACACTTCGTGCACACAAGTTCCATGCAAGGGTCACTCCTTTCTGGTGTATTGGTTAGGGTTGACAGTGAGCACACTGGATGTCGGCTGGTTGGAGTCCGGTGCCGATGAGGTCCATCAGGAGATCCGGAAATCGGATCATCACTTGTCCCTCCGGAGACACTGTGACATGACAGGTTGTTTTGACTGTCTTTATATAGGTACGATCCGGATGCTCGCAGATTGGACATATTGGTAGCCAAATCATGTTCGTCATGGGATACTCCAATAAAAAAGCCGACAGGTCGGGGAGAAACCTGCCGGCTCGTAGGGTGAGGGGTACTGGGTGTGGTGGGAAGTTAGGTGTAGCCCATCTCCTGTTTCAAATCCTCCAGGGTGAAATCATGATGGGCTCTGACCTCCCCAAGGCCGTCGGCCGTCCAGGGACACGACATCAGACAATCCTCTTCCGTGAGATCGCCGTCATGGTCCAGGAGGCACTCCGAACAGATTTCTTTCACATCCAATTCAGACATATACTTCCCGCACACTTCGCAGCCCGGGCAACCAAAGTGAAAACAGAGATCGTGGAGACGCTCCTGGAAGTCGACAAAGCCGGTCTCACAGTTGGCGCATTTGATTGTGTTTTCCCCGTGGAAAATATCTCGATCCATGAGGGCCCACAGGTTCTTTCCGAGGCTTTTGAAGATCCGCTGCAGCCGGTGTTCATCCGGGCCAGACTGGATACCCTGACTGGTGACAGACAAGGTATAAGGTATCCGGAGGTTCAGCGTGAAAGCCTTCGTATTTCCACAGTCGACACATTGAAGGGCATTACCGTAGAAATACGTACGATCCTTTGGCGGGTAATATTTACTTCTACTCATGGTATCGCCTCCACACCCCGGCCAGCGTCTGCACCACCTGCGCCCCGGCTGTCGCCACCTCCGCTGCGGACTGGAGTTGTTCCAGTCGTTGGTTCTGCTGGCGCTGGCGTTGCTGCTGCACGAGCGATCGGCTCAGCAGGTACGCATTGCTCGCCACGGTGACGCCATTGGCAATGAGCGAGGCTGTGGTCGTAAGGGTTTTACTGCTCATCCGCAATCGTAATCGAGCCACTTTTGACCTCCTTTCCAGTTGGGGATTCGAGTAATACTGTGCCGACCAGCCGTTCAATCCGGTCGAACCACTGGCGGACGTTCTTCCGTTTTTGAGTGTGGACGTAGCCAATGAGCCCACCCCCGATGACGAGGATGCTCAGGCTAAGGAGCGTCCCTCCGATTAACACTTCTCGAAGGGACACTTCAATCACCTGCGCTTCTTCATGTGGCGGGAGTTGCCGTGTTGGTTGGATGGCGGTTTCAGTCATGACTCGTCAGGGGTCTGCACAGGTTTGGAGCGGCCATTCCCGCGGACCAGATCATAGACCTGGACCCCGAGATAGAGAGCGGCGCCGACCAAATTTGAAACTTTAGACGCTTGTTCAACATGCTGCCGTTTGATGTGCATAGATTACTCCTTTGTTTGAGTTTAACAAGTAATTTTCCTTCCACTTTTCATATGCGAAAAAAGCGGTAAATTTTGCGTGGAAACGGGCGAAAATTTTCGGTCGGAAGGGTGATTAAATATGGGAGTCCAGCGCCGGATCAGGGCCAGGGAAGTTTTCGGGAGATGAGCCGGATGCTCCCCGGGAAAAGAAAAACGCGCCCCCTATTTTCTCCTTTTCTATTCCTTTATTATAAGGGTCAAATACGGGGGTGTGGGCTTTGTACGTCAACCCGGTGCCCCCCCAATGCAGACAAGGGATACGACCGGTTTTACCCCTTATTACGTGTCGGGTTTTCCTGTCCCAATTGACGGTCTCTCCAGAGACTTCGAGGGGGGTTAATCTCCCGTATTTTCCGCGGAGGTAGTCGAAAACCAGACCTCCCGCGACCGGCCTTTTGTCGGGATTTTATGGCCGATGGCTCGGTCCGTTTTCTCAAGTTTTTTGAGCGCTTGCTCGATAAATTTCCGCTGGATATTGTTGGAATAGAGATCACGATAGATGACGGTCCGGGACATGCCCTTGGGACGAGATTCCAGGGCGGTGGCAATCTCCTCGGCCAACGCATCAATATCCGGGGAGGCGCCCCTAGTTTTGCGAGCGATGGCCCGGCTGGTCTTGGCCAACTCTTCATCGACTTTGTCGCGAGTCGCTTCTAATCGTTTCTTGTGCAGGCGCAGGTCGGCGAGTGTGTTTTTAATTTTCGGGGGTTTTTTCCGGATCGTGATCGGCAAGGGGCACCAGTCCGGGCGCGTGTCGATTGTATTGGTCCAGGCCATCTTTTTATTTACAGGTATTAACCGGAGCTCCCGGTGATTCGTCAAAATGTTTTGGGGCCAGGGGATCTCAGGGATATAGTGCTTCGCAGCGCAGGCCGGTTTGCCAGCATATGTGTGTGTGAAAAAGGGACATTCGGTACAAATATTGATAACGGTTGATCTCATGACAACTCTCCTTGGAATTCTTGCTACATTCCATTGACTTTTCGCTATAACACCGTATTATTTCCGGATTTATTCACTACATAACACATACTTTATAGTGAGAAAATTATTTTGCCAGTCAAGTGGTCCTATCCTCTGTCTGTTTTTCGTGTGCTGTGAGGTATTTTTCGTATTCCTCCGCTGTTGCAAGGCGAAAACATATTAAAGTTACCCCGCCAAAAATGAGGACCACTTCATGGGACTGGGGCCTTTGTTTCAATTGAAAATCACACCCTCTGTCCTCAATATAGTAGCCGATACACGTATTCCCGACCACGTCATTAATTGTTTTGTCATCCAATCCCGCAAGTTCTTTAAAATCCATGGCGGTCTGGATGGTCTGACAATGGGGACAGACAAACGCCCATCGCAGGCGATCCCCATATGTCTCGCGTCCCTGTTTTTTAAATTCCTCCAGAGTTAAATAATGTACGCTGTGTGAATCCATTTGAGTCACTCCCCGGGTGTTTTTGGTTGTGAATTCACCTGTGTAATGAAAGATTGGCCCACACAGCTAAATTCGTAATTTTTTCGTCATTAAATTTTCTCGTATCCTCAATAAAAACATAATACTTCGTTTTTTTCGTTTTTTTCGTACTATCTTGTAGTATATAATTTGAAAATTCCTTGGGCTTGCCCCAGAGTGACCGATTATCTGTTTGTGGCAGATGGGGGAGTTTGTTTGTCTTCATGGGTCCACCAAGCGAAGTCAAAAAGGGCAATCATTATGCGTATGAGATTCACTATCTCCTGGTTTTTACAGTAAAATATCGCAAAGCGCTCTTAAAAGGTGAAGTGGAGCAGGTCATCATCGAGACCGCTCGCGGGATCATGGAACGGTATGACATCGTGATGGAGGCGCTTGGCATGGATCACGATCACTTGCATCTGTTATGTGGGTCGCATCTGAAGCCCCCCGGGGGGAGTTGGTGCGGATTTTCAAGAGTATCACTGCCCGGCAGATTTTCCAGCGCAAACCCGCGGTAAAAGTGGAACTCTGGGGTGGGAATTCTGGTCGGATGGCTACTAGGCGGCGTCGGTGAGCGAACGCAGCAACTGGGAGGTAGTGGAGGAATATGTACAGCAGCACGGCAAGCCGACCGACGAGCTAACCCAGTTAGAAATCGTTTGATACCCTGTAGCTTGCCATAGGGTATTTCATTAAGGATCTCACCTACCATGATTTGCTATTAGAACCTTTGACCTATATTTCCGAAAACCCCTCTGTCCATTCCTTGAGGGTAGAATCTTCGTCTCGGATTTGTTCAATATGATTCATGATTTCCGACAGGTGATAACAGGTGCTTCGCCATTCAGTCAATTTCGGATCTGTCATCATCGCCGGGTATCCGATGGCACTTAGATAGATTTCCAACGCCTGCTCTTTTTGCAGTAACTGGTTATACTCCTGTTTTAATCGGAGAAGTTCATTCCCGTTTTTATCATGATCTAATCGACTTTGTGCTCGGTAAAATTCCTCCAAATATTTCCCCATATATCTTCTCCTATTACGAATAATACGAATAATACGAAAAATGCTTAACCATAATACTTCGAGCCACCTTCTCCCATATATCCCAAGTACGAATTAAGTCTATTTCCATCGCTGAATTTAGCAATACAACCATATTTAACATCGCCCGAATGCTCGTCCATTTATACGAGTTTCCAGATTTCAGATGTGTGGCCGCTTGGGCTTGTCCTTTCCTCAGTCATTTTTGCTCGATTGTATGCTGCGAGCAAATCTAATGCTTCGTCAATTTCCTGTTTCGATTTGTTCCGGTTAAAAAGGTCACTACTGATTTCAGTCCTTGACAACCCATCTGGCTGTTGGCGAAGGCCGTCAAAGATCTTTTCCGCCATTGGATTTCCCATTTTATCCTGGAAGATATACTGCGTTGAAGCCTCGCAGTACTCCCATACAGCGAGTGCCGCTTCCAGGTGTTCCGGCTCAATAAATATTTTTTTATCGAGAAGTGTATATGTCGCCGCTAGGCGAGTCACATATGCCTCTGCGCGGGAGGTCACGGCTCCAACCAAACCGGGCTTCCCAGCAGATAAGTCCGGATAAATCTCCGCCCAAAGTGGCTTGGTCCTATCATGCCACTGGACTTGCCCTGCAGACTGGCACCACGTAATGATGTCTTTATATTTTTTTTGAAGGTGGGCCCATTCCGGTTGTGGAATATCTCCGCCGAAGGGCAAAGTCTTTGAGCGACGCACACATACAAACAAAAAGCGGTTTGCAAACCCATTCGCCGTCTCAGTTTCTTGTAAATATCGGAGCAACTCTTCCTTGGTGATGTGGCCGATAATCGATATATGCGCTGCTGTAGCCTTGTTATCGCCCTTCCGCTGGGCTTTCACGGTCAGGACATTCAGATTACCGCTGTCCCATGCCTGGCGGATAAGTGGTGAAAGGGTATTTCCTTTCCGTTCAATGCGTTTTAATATCGATGCAAACTCGGATTCAATAACGAGCAGGCGTTTTCGCTTTTTATTTTGGGTCTGTTGATCCCGGATGGCACGCCATGATTTTTTGGGAGCGTCTGGATCATCGGTGGCCTTTTCATCCTCATCCTGGTCGCTTACGGCCAGAATCAATCCCTCGCCAGAGGACATCCCGCTTACGATGCGATCCCTCCAATTCTGGTCCGCGATTTTGCAAAACCGCCTAACGTGATTCCAGGACACACCTTTCCTCCCTTTGGCTGTTTCTCCCACAAGCAGCGGGAACAGACGCATGGCATGACGATCTGATTCGACTGTAAAATGTGGTCGAGATCCCATCAGATTTCCGGACGCAGCCAAAAAACTCAGCAGGAGTGCTGCTGGGTCTGCTTCCGAATGCGGGGAAATAAGATGGACAAATTCTCCAGCAATACCATGATACGCTGGCGCAGCAATTGGAGCCGGATAATCAAGGGCAAAAGGTTCATCTATAGTATTCTGGTCCTCTTTATCTTGCGCCCTGATTTGTGTTTGAATTTTGTTTAATTCCTGCTGCATTTCAGTGTTACTGATCGGTGTTGACTCTGACATAAAATACCTCACTATAAAAATTGTTCATAGCTCTCTCCAACGCTGTAGTCCTTTCCCTGGGGCCAGTCCTTATGCAAATCGATCCAGAGATCCGCGATATCATACCCGTCATTGCGATTGGGGAAAAGGTCCTTGATGATTACCCGGCACCCCATTGATTCAATTAGACTTTTATCTTGCACCGCTGTCTTTCGGCCTGCGTCATCGGCATCTATCAGCAGAGTGACATCTCGATTCTGAAGGGGCTGCGCTTTTTCTTTGGTTAGTCCATGTGCAGACCCTTTCGCTATCCATACAAAATCCGTGCGCCACTGCGACATGATGACCGCCGTTTTTTCCGACTCAACGAGCATAACTGGCCTATCGCAGGGTAATTGCCATAGCCCATATAAAATCTGTCGGCCACCTTCAGATTTCTTAATCAGCGGGAACCCTGTCTGGTTTTTAATCCGATGGCCTCTATTATCATATTTTATCTGTTTCGCATTGATGATTTGGAGATTTTGATCAACTTGAAAAAAAACAGTAAATCCATTTTCCAGATATCCTATATGGAAACGTCGTTGTGTTTCAAGTGAGCAAAAAGCGTCATTGGCGAGAAACTTTGCGAAGGGATTTAATGCTTGCTGCGACAAACATTTTTCGTAGAGTGAATTGTCAACAAATTTGGACGAGGACATTCGATGCTGCTGGGATTCCTTTCGGTGCTTGTTCTTAAACAAATCAGAAACTTGTATTCCGATGGATTGACAAATTGCCTCAACTGAACACCCGGTGAAACACTTCAATAACATAGTCCCATCCTGCGTTTGTTTAACGGATAAGCTCGGCTCATGGTCTTTATGTGCCGGACATAAGGCCGTGAATTGGCCTCCCTGTCCCTCCTTTACCCCCTGAAGATTGCTAAGTAGCTCTTCAAATTTCATTTTGTTTCAATTCTTTTAATTATTGCTTTCATGTCAATGAATCGATTTCCATTTTCCCAGAGCCGAACCGTGGGGAGTTTTCCGGCGTGGATGAGGTTACGCACATACTGTTCGGATAGGTTAGCATAGGCCGCAAATTCTTGATAATTCAAGAACCGTTTGTGGGCGATTAGCATCGATTTTTCAATTGATTTGAGGACAGATTTGTCAGACATTTTCGTTGTCGTTTTTTTTCATTTTCCCAGTGCAATTAATATGGTGCCTGATTTGCTTTAACATACTTTCTGCGCAAGATGAATCAATTACCGGGAAATTACTCGATAGATCGAAGGAGAGATGTGTATGCGTTTTTGGACCCCCTACAAAAGTCGCAGCAAATGGTGGAAGGCTACTGAATATGAGGTTTACAGCAATGGGGTAGTGGCACCCGCCCGCAATAATGATTCGGCAACAGATATTAAAGAATATCGGCCCTTGGAATTATTCAATTTTTTAGGTCAGGATGATAGGGAATACCAAAGACCAGGATTTTTACCCCCAGAGAGTCTGCCCCATCTTGAGCTGTTAAATCTCGATAGATCAAATAATGATGCCATCCTGCAATTTGTATATGATTGGGGCCTATTGGGTCTTGGATTTCGGTATGACCAGGAAATACCTCCACAAGGACCAAATCCGACGTATGGACAAACCAAAATTTTAAAGTTGGACCTATACGATGAGAATATAAAAAAAATAAATGATACGACGTTTGCTACAGGGCATCATTATGATTCGTTTTCACTTGAACAGACAAACGAAAGTACATTCATAGGGTATCGATTTGAATCTGGTACCACATTTTTTCATGAATTATTTTCGCTTCCGCCTACAGAGGTCACCTATTCTACCACAGCAAAACAGTTGTATTATGGTGAGAAATTCGATGTCGAAGATTATGAGGGTTCAAGACGAGCATTAGATAAACTCTGGCCCCCTTCCCTTCGATTGGGAATCAAAATATTTCAGGAGGAAGTTCAAAAGTTTTCCAAAGATGTGTATACTCAAAATTCGGTACAATTGAAACGGTTGTGGCGAAGGCGGGCGTTACGTTTCAGAACAATAATTGATTTTGACCAAAATAACGTCCCCCATTTAAATCTAGTCTTCTCATCTTTGTGGGATGCTGCTTTCCTAATGGCAGTCCAGGATATAAGTAAAAATTATCTTGTCGTCTGCCCGGAATGCGGCCGATATTTTCGCAGTGAGGAAAATCGGAAATACTGTGCAAAAGAAATTCCCGAAGACAAACTCAACCATTATGATATAATGTCAGATTACCGCAATAAATGTGCAAAGGCTGCCCATCGGCGAAAAACAGAGCAAAAGGAAAGGTGGAATACTTTTTTAGAATCGCAGGAATTTGATTCGGCATTGGAAAAGCACTTATTAGGGGATGGAGGCAAATACAAATTTGCTCATCCCTTTGATCTCATCGAATATTCAGATCGAGATTTTAATAAACTTCGATTCATATCCAATTTTAAATTAAGAGACGATGTCCCAAAACAAGTGATTCCCCTCATCCAAAAGTGGCTTAAAGAGTATTCGCCCCGCAAAGATTATGACATGTGGATCCGGCCGTTACAAATTCTGATAAAAAAGTATTCAAAAGACAGCGGATAATTTTTGTTATAGGTGATCCATGTATGCCCTAAAACCCTTGTAAATAAAGGGTCTTATTTTTTAAAACAGCGGACTTCTAATACTCTGTCCGGTATAAATAGGCCGAAATTAAAATAATGAAGAGTTTATTTCATTTTTAAGGATATAGAAATTTTGGCAGGACATAAAATCCGCGAAACTCGTTACATATTCGTTACATAGACAATTTTTCAAATTTATAAATATCTGTTATTACAACAGTTTAAGTGTTTGATAATAACGGACTTAAAATCCGTTGGTGATTTTTCACCGTGTGGGTTCGAGTCCCTCCTCCGGCACTTATACTCTCTACAATCGCTGTCGTTACAGGGTTTTAGGCTTTTTTGTAAAGCATAGGTAAAACAAAGTCGGGGAATACTTTTTCAATTCGTTCTGTCATCTAAAAATTAGAACATCAATTAAGCAAAAAACTTTATTTGCCACATTTGAAGGCATATATAGAAAATTTTAACTATTGCAAACAACACATCTTATATTTCTTCCCGCTTCCGCAATAACAGAGAGCATTCCTTTTTGGTTCTACCACAAATTGTTCCGGATGATTCCGAATGTATGCCATCATCATTTCGGGCGTATTTCCTGCCTTATATTTCTCAGCCAGGTATCGCATATGGGGATCGATATAAGTAAAAAATTTCTTATAGCCAGCGCACAGATAATTCAAACCGGGTTCCCCCTCCGGTGTTCTAATAAACCGGTTTTTCGGGCAGCCGCCGTTACAAATGAATTGTACTTCACAATTACGGCAATATTGTGGCAGAGTTGCTTTTTTATCCTGACCAAATTGATTTTGCACCGGTAACGCCACCATCTCATTTAATGTTCTTTCTCCAATGTTGCCAAGATGATGCTCGGTTTCCACAAAATGGTCACAACTGTACAGATCACCGTTGTGTTCGATAGCCAGGGCATTCCCGCAAGTTTCGTCAAATAAGCACAACCCGGCATTCATGCCGAGATAGACCCGAAAGGCTACATCAAAGATCTGCACGGAAATTTTTCCGATGTCATTGCGAACCCATCGATCAAAGATCCTGATGAGAAAGTCACCGTACTGCTCTGCACTGACGCTGTATTCAGTAACATCCCTGTCTCTGTTATGGTGCCGTTCAACGATCGGGATAAACTGCCAGTATTGCGTTTCTGCTTCATCCCGGTAAAAATCGTAAATTTTATAGGGAAACTGAGCACTGTAATCGCTGACACATCCGAGGATATTAAATTTAACATCGTATTTTTGCAGACAATCCATTCCGCGTCTGACCTGAGTAAAACTGTCCCCTCCATTTTTGTATTTCCGGTACCTGTTGTGGATATGCTCCGGTCCATCGAGGCTGAGTCCAATGAGAAAGTCATGATCCCGGAAAAATTGCGCCCAGGAATCGTCAATTTTTAATCCATTGGTTTGCAGCGTATTGCGTACAACTTTGTTTGCTGTATTGTATTCTTCCTGAAACGACAGTGCCTTTTCATAGAAATCTAATCCCAGCAGGGTAGGCTCGCCCCCCTGCCAGGTGAAAGTCACTTCACCGCCGGGCTTGGCCAGGTATTGGCGGGTATACTCTCGGAGCACTGCCTCGGGCATCTTAAAACCGGATGTATCGGGATAGAGAAACTCTTTTCCCAGGTAAAAACAATACCGGCAGGACAGATTACACATTGGCCCCGTGGGCTTCGTCACAATGTGATACGGAGATGGGCCAATCACGGGATACTGATTCAATTGATCGCCGTTTCTATTCTTTGGAGTACACTAAATTTTTTACGAACCGGAGTCAACTCCCCGTAATTAACACACTTTTCTGCAGGACAATACCCCAACGTCGCTATGAAATATGGATCATTGCCTTCATAACCCTGTCACGGTAACCGGAGACAATTTCAAATGCCTCCCCCGTATCCTCCAATTGAAAGCCATGGGTGTACATCCGGTTCTCGATCTCCGGATTGTTGTGAATGAGATCGATTGCCGGTTCAACGCAATGATTTTGCCTTCTCACATTCTTTATCGTTATTTCCTTCCTCCGG
This sequence comes from Candidatus Neomarinimicrobiota bacterium, assembly GCA_021734025.1. Taxonomy (NCBI): domain Bacteria; kingdom Pseudomonadati; phylum Fidelibacterota; species Fidelibacterota bacterium. Next base: position 156,665 of record JAIPJS010000001.1, on the reverse strand, counting down.
ATTTTACTGATATCAAACGAGATACGGTCCTCACTGGGGATTCCTACAATCAGTAATTCTCCACCCGGTTTCAGCAAATCGATAGCCTGATCCAGGGCCTCCTGATCTCCGCAGCATTCGAACACGCTGTCGAGCCCGAGCGGTTCCAGCGCTCTAACTTCCTTAACAATATCGCATTTATCAGGATTCCCGGTCCATCCGGCCCCGGCATCACTAGCGAGGGACAATCGGTAGTCCAGCTTATCCGTGGCATAAATAGTATCAGGGCTAAGTTCTTTTAAGGCTTCCAGTACACTCAATCCAATGGGCCCCGCGCCCAATATAGCCGCTGTTTTCCCCTTTTGCTTCCGAGCAAGTTCGACGGCATAGCATCCGATGGATAATGGTTCCACCAGGCACGCGGCTTCCGGAGACATTCCGTTAGGCACGGGAAAACAGTTTTCTGCAGGGAGCACGATATACTCCTTCATCGCACCGGAGAGTTGACTGGGTGCACCGATGAACTTTAACTTTCTGCAGGTGTGTGGCCGACCTTCCCGGCACTGGTCGCATTGCCCGCACGAGACGGCCGGTTCAACCGCAACCAGGTCACCTTGTTTTACGTTTGTCACACCAGCCCCGGTCTCCTCGACTGCACCAGAGAATTCATGCCCCACCGTATAGGGAAAATCAATAACCTGCTCACCGATTCCCCCTTCCAGGTAGTAATGGATATCAGAACCGCATATACCAACCCGCTGCACTTTTAACAGAACTTCACCGGCCCCGGGTGACGACGGGGGTGGCTCATCCATAACTTTAAACTTTTTCAAATCGATCAGATTGACTACTTGCATACCAAATCTTTCGTTTTGCTAAGAGTTATTCTGGCTCAATTCACCGTTATCGGTAGGTGTTTGCACTAAAATCCGCATCGTAATAAGGAACAGTCGCGCGTCCGGGTTCTGCCACCTCGTCAATTTTGTCCAGATCCTCCTGAGTAAGGGTAAGATCAATAGCCCCCAGATTATCCTCCAGTTGTGGGATCGTCCGCGGACCGATAATTGGACTGGTTACTCCGTCCTGTTGCGCACACCAGGCCAGCGCAAGCTGACTGGTTGCACATCCTTTGGCTGATGCCATCTTTACTATTGTCTCGGCAATTGTGAATGCCGGATCGATAAAGTGATTCCGGTTCCATTCATTATCTTCAGAGAGTCGCCCCGCGTCACCGGTTGACTTCCGCTTATATTTCCCGGTCAGGAATCCGCCGGCCAGGGGTGACCACGGGAGAATCGCCAGCCCGTATTGCTTTGCCACCGGTAGTAATTCACGCTCTACTCGTCTGTCTAAAAGATGGTATGGCGGCTGCTCACTTACGAACCGGTTCAGTCCCAATTCTTTGGCAATATAGATACTTTCGACCACCTGCCAGGCTGCGAATGTACTTGTGCCGACATATCTCACCTTGCCCGCACTAATGAGATCATCCAGCGCGCGGAGGGTTTCATCTATGGGAATATCAGATTGGGGACGGTGAATCTGGTATAGATCGATGTAATCGGTCTGCAAGCGTTTCAGCGAGGCTTCACACTGCTCAACGATATGCCGGCGACTGTTGCCCCAGGCATTCGGATCGTCGTCGTTCATGCCGCCATGGACTTTGGTTGCCAACACGATTTCATTTCTTTTGCCGTTTCGCTGCAGCGCTTTGCCGACATATTCCTCACTGGTTCCCCGGCTATATACGTTGGCGGTATCGATGAAGTTAATCCCACCTTCAATCGCCCTGTCAACGATGTCCATCGAGTCCTTCTCTTCGGTTTTCCAGCCAAACATCATTGTGCCGAGACACAGCGGACTGACCTTCACACCGGTTCTGCCGAGATTTCTGTATTCCATGCTCTTACTCCAGTCTTTTCTTTAAATGCATAGGTATTATTAGTTGTAGCGATTTAAATCCATCTCCTCTTTGCGAAAAATATCGAAATACCAGTGGGGATACGGCTTATACGGCTCGCTTACCTCATTGAGTCTCTCTACTTCATCCTCCGATAGTTTCCAGTCGACGGTCGCCAAGTTATCTTTCAGTTGTTTTTCATTCTGGGCGCCGATGACGACGGTAGACACTCCTTGCTTTCTCAGAAGATAGTTCAGAGAAACCTGTGCCAGGGAGACTCCGCGCTCATCTGCGATTTCTTTTACTGCCCGCAGCACCTTTTCGCCCTGCTCCCGGTCGTATGGAGTTTGGTCGTCGGGTTCCTGAATTCGCGTGCCGTCCGGCCACTCGTCGGAAAAGTGATACTTGCCGGTGAGAACGCCGCCGTGCAGGGGACTCCAAACCATGATACCGATCTCCTGATCCTGACAAACGGGCACGAGTTCGAACTCCAGATCACGTCCAAGGAGCGAGTAATAGGCCTGTAGACTTATTAACCGTTCATTTCCGTATTTCTCCGACGTGGCCATCGCCTTCATCAGCTGCCAACCGGTAAAATTGGAGCATCCGATATATCGCACCTTGCCCTGTTCAATGAGCTGGTTCAGCGCCTGCAACGTTTCCTCGATTGGCGTGATGAAATCGTAGGAATGGATTTGGTAGAGGTCGATGTAATCCGTCTGCAATCGCTTCAAACTCGCTTCGCAGGCTTCCACAATCCGCTTGCGGGACAATCCCACACCGTTCGGGCCTTCGTCGCCCATCCGGAATCCGAACTTCGTGGCGATCAGATATTTATCCCGCCTGCCTTTCAGGGCTTGGCCAAGCATCTCCTCCGATCGCCCGCCGGCGTAGATATCTGCGGTATCAAAGATGTTGATACCTTTGTCGATCGCCATATCCACCAGATTGTTCGCGTCCGCCTGAGACATGGTTGCGATGTGCGACCATTCCTCCTGATCGTTGAACGACATGACTCCGAAACAGAGTTCGGAGACGCGCAATCCGGATCGCCCAAGAAAATGGTACTCCATTATTGACCTCCGTTGGGATTATTCAAATAATTCATATTACACGGATGGGTACTCATTTTTCACCAGCAAGTAGTTCGGTATTAATTTTCCGCACAGATTGTCTTAGTACTTTTTCCGGACTTTTCTCTCCAATGACTGATCTCTCAATTGCCTCCCCAAGCAGACGATTGACCTCCATCCAGCTCCGGTCGAACCGATGCCGAACCCGAGCATTCCCGAGTAATTTGACAAAACCGGCGTATTGAGGATCCTGCTCCAGAAATTCCTGAAATTCCGGCAGATGCAACGCTTGCTTTGAAACTGGTAGATAACCGGAGTTCATAGCAAACCTGGCTTGTACTTCCGGCTGGGTTACCCAGGACAGGAATTCCCAGGCTGCGTCCGGGTGCTCAGTGCTTCTGAAGACGGCAAGGTGTTCGCCGCCGAGATAGGTAAAATCGCCAGCAGGCCCGGAAGGTAAGGGTGCAATATTCCAATGAAACTCGTCAATTTTACGATATGTCGGGAGATTCCACGGGCCGTCGATAACCATAGCCACTGTCTGACTCACAAAACCGTTATCGTGGCTCAGGGAAAATTGAGTAAAATTTTGCATCTCCCATAATTCTTTCCAGAACGCGAGTGCTTGAATTCCCGGGGGCGAATCGAACAACACTTTTGTCTCATCTGCGTTTACCTCCTGTCCCCCTGCCTGCCAATAGAACGGCATCCACTGCATAATCATCCACATATTCAGCGGCCCGGAGGCTGTGAAAACGGGGACATAAAAGCCGTATCGCTCCAAAATCCCGTCTTCATTTTTATCCAGGGATAACCGTGCTGTGTATTCTTTCAACTCTGCCCAGGTTTCCGGTGGCTTCGGAGGCAATCCGGCTTTCCGTAGCAGTGATTCATTATATACGAGCGCAAGGGTTGAGGCTTCCATAGGCAATGCGTACAACGTATCATTCCAGGAGGCTGAAGTGAGGAGCCCCTCGCGTATATCACCAAACAGTTGCTGTTCGCCGGAACCGTATTCATCGGCCAACTCCCGTATCGGATAGATTCGTCCAGAGGCGGCCAACTTGTTCAGGAAGTCGCTGTGCACCCAGGCGATATCCGGAGTCGTGCCGCTCTGAATCGTTGACAGCAGTTTGTAGGCCAGCGCATCACCGGTCTGAATGTACTGTGGCTCGAGTGAAATGTGCGGATGACTCTGCTCGAACTCATGCACGAGTGTATCTAACGCCGGACGAGTTGCTGAGACGAAACTGTGCCAGAAAGTCAAAGTTCTCTTGTCGGAATCCTCGTTTTCTTTTTGTCCGCATGCCGATAGGATCAAAATGACAACAAGTAGTAAAATACCGGAAAACTTTACGGACATTTTCATACGGAGAGATGTTTTATGGGGGATGTGTGAAAATGCTGTGTCAAGGATTTTTTCTCATGACTTTTCATATTACTACCCAGTGTAAAAAATATGATAACCCATTGATATTATTGACTGTAGAGTCGTGCCATGGCACGTCTCTACTCGGAAAAAAATGCGATGATTACTCACAATTTTTCCCTTGTTTGTTTTTACGCCGCCTCCATGAACCATTTCTACTGCCAGATGTTTCTCACTTAGCATACAGGTGCCCCAGTCGCTTTTCCCCGTGCAGTGTGGTTTCAAAATACACACCGCGAATTGTTTCAAACACCAGCGGAAAATCGTGGTGTTCACCGCGCTTCGTCAGCACACAATCCCCTGATTCCACACTATAACGGTTCCCTTCTGTCACGACTTTTCCGGAACCTTTGATAATAAACCAGCACTCGTTGCAGTCATGAAAGTGGTTGTCAAAATCGGTGTTGCGCTCGTATTCAACCGGATCTCCGTCGTTTTTCGGTTGTGGTGCACTTTCAAGAGAAAAGACTCCGGCGCCTCCGATCTCTTCGCCCCAGTCTCCCTGGACGATTAAGACGATGGAGTCTTTTTCATCATTGACAAGTGTAACCTTTCTTCTGCCACCAAAGCTGATCGAACCCCCTTCGGATAAAGAGACTTTGTCGTAGCTGATTGATCCTTCGACGACAAATAAAGCAGCTTTAGTAAATCTGAGCGACACGACGGACCGCTCTCCCGCATCAAGGTGCAGAATGCGGTAATGCCTGACTTCGCTCCATTCCGGGAAATTTTGATTATCCTGTTTTATAAGCGGCATCGGAATGCACTCATTCTTTCGGATATTTTTCCAGCATCGGCACATCCTTATTCACATCCGGGCCGAAGAACTTATAGATCATCAGATCCGACTTTCCGGTATTGACCACTTCTATCTCCTTAGTCGCTATCGAATGGCACACCAATAGTTCGTCCTGGCCAAAATTGCCGGCTTCCATATCAAATCCGTGGAATGTACCCTTGCCCTGCCAGACGAGGATGTTGTAGACCCCATTATCCCTGGAAATGAACGTCTCGCCCGGTGGAATTACGAGCTTTTTACCGCTGAATTTCGTCGTGTTATAGAATATCCAATACTCCCGCGCAGCGGTATCCTGTTCGTTGTCAATTTCGATCGGAGGCGTATGCCGATTTTCGTAAAAGTAAGGATCCCCGCTGATTTCCCAGTTCACCATCTCAAGGATGGCCGCTTCACCTTTTTGCTCTCTCTCCTCTTCGCGGACGTCTTTGTACAGGAGATCTTTGGAAATGTCGCAGTCCTCAACTTTGGCCTGAAGCATGGCAAACACATCGGAATCCTCCTGCAACTCGATTGTAAGTGCAGATCCGGGCGCATGAAGCGTTCCGGACGGCACGTGAAACCCGTCGCCGGGATACTGCTTGTATCCCCGGGCAAACCGCAGGATGGAATCGTCCTTCCACTCTTTGAGGGCATCCAACAGCAAATCGTACTTTTCCCAGGCGGCGATGTAGGGATGGACTCCAAAAAATGTCACCGGCTGCGGCCCCGGATCGACTCCTTCCGGAAAATAGTAGGCTTCCTCCTTGGAGTTGCATCCGACAAGTTTCGCATGGTGCTCCATCTGGTGGAGGTGATACGGCAGGCGCCATTTGTAATCGAAAATCTTCGGGAGCCGCCCCAGGCCGTCATGGGAATTGGCATAATTCTCTCCCAGGATTAATTCTGGCGCTTCCTCCACGGCCTTCTTGAGCGTGATAGTTTCATCTGAGGCTCCTAGAGACAACACGCTCAAACCCTCATTTTCCACCTTCACCGCATTGTCTGCGGGCGTTGTCGAGCCAACCCACCGCTCGCAGATTCCGCCGCGTTCGCCCAGTTCGTATTGCGAGTCGGGCAAGCCCAGGCGCCTGCCCGGCGGCAGGAAATCCCTGGCAACCCAGGCGGGCTCCAATCGGAGAACTCCGTCATTGCTTTCGATTTCACGCTCGACGATTGAACGTGTGGACTTGTTATTCATTGGTCGAATCTCCGATATATTTTTGTTGAATATTTGTGGTAAACTTTTGCTTCTCTCGTTTCCAGTGTTCTGCAAATTCGATTTCCTGCGCTCGGTTTTCATAGCCGAGTGAATGGCCATCATACTTCTCAGAAAACCAGCGAATCGTCTTTAACATCCACTCTTCAAATGGTGTGGAACTAAAATGTAAATCGCGTTTTATCCGATCGAGACTGAAGACGGATGTCCGTCTGGTATTAAATGTAAACACATCGCCATTAGGGGAAACGCTGAACGGCAGTTTATCGAATACCTCCTGATCGACGTGGAACAGCTCCGGGTCTTTCCCCAGCAACGTTCCCAGCTTCCGGAGATAATCATTCAGTGAAAAGATCTCCTCTGCCGCAACGTTGTAGGCTTTGCCGATACTTTCCGGATAATCGAGGAGATCGGTGAACGCTCTTGCCACATCGTTGACATACACCTGCTGGAAGGCAAAGTGGCCGCTTCCAGGCACCAACAGCGGCTTGCCGTCGAGAATTCGCTGGATCCAAAAATAATCGCGCATGGCGGGATCTTCGGGACCGGAAATATATGTGGGACGCAGCATACTCACGGGGAAAGTATTCTCATCGTGCGCATCCCAGAGGATATCTTCACACTTTCTCTTATCAATGCCGTATTGCATCCCGAACGGATTTCTCGGGAAAAACTCCATGAGCGGTCCCTTGTCCTGGTCTTCCGTAATCGGACACCGGACCTCATTGGAGACCATGTAGACTGAAATTGTGCTGCAATGGATGAAACGGTCAACCTTACCACGGAATACGTCCACTGCTATTTGTGTGGATTCGGGCTCATACGCGACAAAATCGTACACGGCATCATAGGTTTTACCTTCCGCGGTTTCGCGTAGCTCATCAATATTATTCCGGTCGCCGCGTTTCCAGGTCAAATTTCCGTTCTTCCGGAATGGATTCTCCCTGTTGCCTCTCGTGAACATGGTGACGTCATGCCCGCGCTCTAAGAGTATTTCCACCACATGGCTGCTCAGAAATCCGGTTCCACCTATGATAAATATCTTCATAACTTTCGTCTTTTATTTTTCGCTATCATGTCCAGTTAGTAACCCTATTCAAAACAAACTCTGCCTCGTCAACCGTATCGCAGGCCGCATGAATTAAGACTCCTTCCGGTGACAGGACCTCCATTACCGCATCCAAATCCCTGGGATCAAGCCATTTGAGCACCAATAGTTTTCCTCCTTCCTGAATGCGTTTGTAGAGCGGAAACCACTTTTCCGATCCAACTCCCGGCTCGCCGGCGCCCGGTGTCCACTGGATGCCATCCAGATCCGGCAATTCCAGCAGATGCTCCAGGTGAATTATCTGTCCGGGGCCATCCCAGTGATATACGGAGTACTCGAGATGTCTGGTGAGTTGTTCCAGAGATGGCACCACAAACTGCTGAAACATGTCCGGCGAAATCATTGCAGAGAAGTCGCACTGAACGTCAGAGCCCTTTCCAGGCGCCCAGAGTCCCAGCCACGTGATGCTTCCGAACATCGAGGTGTTCGTTACCGCGTAGAGATTATCATAACAGTCCGTCCAAAACTCTGCCATATTTTTTGCAGCTGCCTGAATCTCATCGGGATAAAAGATGACGTCCGTCAGTAGTTGCTGGGTCGTTCGGAGTGCCCCCAGATTATTGAGCATACTATTCAGGTCGGTGATGCTTGTAAAATATCTGCTGCGTCCGCGGTCCGCTGCAAGCCGTGTTAATTCCAGTGTCTTTTCCCACCAGTAATTCTCCGGATTCAATTCCCCATGAATGATCGGCTCCCACTCTATCGGTTCATCTCGTTCAATCCAGACGGTGTCCGGCGCGATTTTCGGTTCAATACCTAAATCAAGAAAAGCAGCCAGAATCGCCGGGCCCAGGTTAATCCAGAGGTACGGAAAGGCTTCTCCGCCAAAGAAGGTGTCACTGCACCAGGTTTCGAACTTATCCAGTGCACGTTCGGGTTGCTCCAAACTGTTCACCAGTTCCCATTCATTCCAGAATTTGGGCGTTTTAGCGGGATGCTTCGGCGCAGTCACCTGCACTACCGGCCGGTCGATAATTGCACCATGCCACCAGGCCTTCATCCGGCTCTCGGCGCGGTCCCAATCCTCTTTGAAAACTTCTGATGTCATAGTTTATTTCAACTTCGATTATTTGACCAGAATCATTTTTCTCGTTTGCGCATGTCCGGCGGCCGTGAGTCGATAAAAATACATGCCACTGGGATACCGTTGTCCATTGAACTTGACAGTATATTGTCCCTGTGATTGGTCCTTTTTCACCAACGTTTCCACAATCCGCCCGGATACATCGTAGACAGTCAGGGTTACATCGGTAGCTTCGGGCAGGAGGTATTGAATAGTCGTCGCCGGATTAAACGGGTTCGGATAATTCTGAGCCAGCATTATCTCTGTCGGCAGGGATACCGGCTCCGGTGCGGTCTCGACAGTAACGACGGAATCCGCCAGCACAAACATCTTTGCCTGATATCCCAGCATTACCATATTAAGAGAGTCCAATTCTGCTGGCTTCCCGGAATACACCTGTCCGGTCAGCTGCTCCGTGAGATAGTAGGTTTTTTCCGCGTCAAGGTTTAGGTCGGACATTGGCAGGTACAGGGTCGTGAGAGCATACTCATCCTGCATATTTAACAGGCAAAAGACCGACTGATCTTCTTGCCATCGCCTGAATGCAAAGATGTGATCACCGGGAGTGGCTGTCACTTCCTGAAAATTGTCGGATTGCAACGCAGGCAAGCCCTTTCGCAGCGAAATGAGCGATCGGTAATACGGATACAATCCGGACTCGTCCTGACTGCTGATACTTTCTCCATTCTCAAAGAGGCGATACGTTTCATACGGATGACTGGTTGCGCCGATCTCCTGGCCATTGTACATCATCGGAACGCCATCCAGGTTGAACAGAAGGGTCGCTACCATCTTGGTTCTCCGGGTTTCATGGTGCGGTAAAAACCGCTCGGTGTCGTTATTCTCCATGAATCGAAAGATTTTCGCCCGGGGGTGATAGCCGTTTCCATCGTTGGTCAGCGCATTCCGCAGCATGGAGACTCTGGCATCGGCATTCGGGTGGTTAAAGACCGTCGGGTTGTCTCCGGGACTGTAATTGTACTGCCATGTCCAGTGTGAGACCCATGACTCCTCGGGCGCCCAATCGTAGGCCACATCAAACCGTTCGTCAAAGGATTCCGGCCAGGTAGCCTTATCCTCGCCAAGCATCAGAAACTCAGGTTTGATTCTCTTAATTTTGCGTCGCAGATTCTGCATAAACGTCGGACGCCGGGCATTGACGCCCCAAATGGCATCGAACCGGTAGCCGTCGATATCGAACTCTTTAATCCAATACAGGGCGGCCTCACTTATCCATTTCCGGACTTCCGGATTATCGTAATTCAGGCTGGGCAGATCCTCCCAGAAATAGTAGACAAAACCGTCCGGATGATTATGATAATGCTGAGAATACGGCGCATCGCCAAACTCGCGCTGGTAGAAATCGTAGTAGTGCGACTGCTGGCCGAATTGAACGGAATGTTCGGCATACGGGTGCGCAATCGAACTGTGATTTGCCACAAAGTCAAACATCACGCGCAACCCCAGAGATTTTGCAGTTTGGACAAGTTCCCTGAGTTCACCCGGCGTTCCCAGATCGCCTCTCACCGCAAAATAATCGATAATATCGTAGCCCTGTCCGCCGTATTCGGTTTCCATCACCGGCTGTATCCAGATAGCAGTGACGCCGAAGTCTGCCAGTTCGGGCAACCGGGCCGTGATATCGGTAAATCGCCCGTTGGCTTCGAAGATGTATGGTGTGATTTCGTAGACCACAGCGGAATCGATCCAGGCCGCATAATCGGTCGCGATTCGAAACGGGTAAATGGAATCCGGTGTCACAGTCACGAAGGTTCTGGCGCGGACGGTATCGCCGTCGGAGCACACGCCGCGAACATCAAAGTAATATTCCCCTACTTTTGCTTCATCTGGGATGGTGGCATTTGCAGACGAATCGCCGCTGGATGTCAGACCGAGGTTCTGGGGATTCCCGGGATCTTCAGACCATTGGAAATCTATGGTAACCGATCCGGGATTTGATACGAGATGTAGATTCAGATCCACAGTACTTCCGGAAATTTCCGGGACGATCTCAAGTTCGGGCTGAATGTTGTAGCCAAGTGTCAACCGTAATGAATCGGAGTATATGGGCGTCCCCTGACTGTCGACAGTTGCAACGATGGTATTTTCGCCATCCCCTAGCATCACTTCTGCCGAAAACGAACTATCGGATTGAGAGACGGTAAAAGTTTGCCCTTCCCCGTTAATGTAAAGTGTCCCACTTGCAGCCTCAGGTGGAATCACTTTCCCCGTTACGGTTTGCGTCGGCGACCAGACGGTGACATCCTGGTGCTCAATTGTCACTTCTGTCGCTTCGGACACAGAAACGGAGCTGGCGAGGATAACAAATAGTGCAACTATAAAGCGATTCACAAAGAGACGCCTTCCTGGTTTTCGATTCAGTTTGCTCCTGTAGGACTTCTCTTATCCTTTATCCGAATGTCCCCACTGGTCGATGAGGTTTTGCAGCCGGTAATATGATTTTTTACGCCGGCCATTCACCTTAATGAGCCCACCGTTATGGATAAACGTCCGAAAATCGGCAAAATCGTACCAGTTCAGTGCTTTGATGGATGGCCGGGCGTACAACACAGTGTAAAGTTGCTCCAGCCAGTCTGCCTGTAACTCCTCGTCCCAGCGACGGTGCCACTCGTACGGCTCCTGGGAGATTCCGAGATCGCCAGTCTGCACTGATTCCTCTGTTGCCCCTGATGAAGCTCCGATTTCTGAGATATATATCGGCTTGCCGAATTTCTCAAATCGCTCGACATGGCGTACAATCTCAGCCAGATCCCGTCGAGGGAAATACATCTGCAGCCCGATAACGTCGAAATCCACCTCCGCCTCGGTAATATCCTCCAGATACTTACGCGGCGAACGCAGCTGCCGGTCTGTTTGTCCATCAGCCGAGCCTCCCCATGCGGCATAGCCTGCCCAGGGGCAGCAATTGTTTATGATGCGGGTGACCTCCGGATCGACGTCTTTTACCGTATCACAGGCCAGGCGGGTGATCTCAGTAATTTGCTCCGGCGTGTGGTCGTGAATATTCGCCCAGTCGTGGTATTCGTTGATGACCGACCACTGTTTTACCTTGTCCCCATAGTGGTTCACCATCGCCGTGACGTGGCGCTTCACGTAATCCTGTAACTCCGGATACGATTTCTCCGCCAGCCAGTCCGGCGTCACATCGGGATGAAACCAGAACATCGGTCGCCCCTGGATGGTGATGTCATTCTCCATGAGCCAGTCCACAATCTCGTCTTTAATTCCCCAGCGATGCTCGCCCTCACGTGGCTCAAATACCGGATACCAGGTATCCCAGATATAGTGTGTTACGGTGGCAAAATTAAATAAATCTTCGAATCGTTCGGTGAATACTTCGGATTTCGCCCAGATGTATTGTCGTGTTTCGCACCCGAAATAGAACTGCTCTCTGGCCTGTTTCAATATCTGCTGGCGGGCGTGCTCCAATTCGATTTTCTCACTGGCCCACATCGCATATTCCAGGGATTTATCGGCATTTTTTGCACAGGCTTCTCCTTGTCCCAATAACTTCTCCGCCTGCTGGAAATAATCGTCAGAGAGTGCGATGAGAGTTTTCACTTCATTGGAGAATTCGGTTCCCGTTTTCCTGTATCTGCTCATCACCCGCCGATTTTGGAGCACCCTGGATCTGGCCAGCTCATAATTCAGATTCAGTTGCCGGCGTTGAGAAAACCCCTCAGCAGTATAAAATTCACCGCCGTTATCCGCGCGGAGTTCCACAAAGCCGAATCCCTCGACAAACCACCGGGTGTTGACGGCAAACTTGCGGTCACCGACATCTCTGGGGACAACTATGCCGTCCTGGGTGACATTGATCGGTGACTTGAAGGGATCGGCGTGCTCATTCGTGGTGAACGCCCAGGTCATTTCCGGCATCCATTGATGCGGGTAGGGACGGAACGTCAGTTCCTGGCCGGTTTTCGCAAGGATGTTTGATTTTCCGGGAAAGATTGACGGCAGTGCAAGAGTGGTGGCGCCAAGTACCGAGGCTTTTATGAAGTTCCGTCGTGTGCGATCTATGTTCGACATGTATTATCCGTTTGTTTGAATTAGTGATTGCTATACCAGATGATGCGGATATCGGTTTGCTATTCTCTCGGCCACCTCTTCACGATTGGTGTTACGCAATCGCTCGAGATAGTCGTTGAGGTTCGTTCGCGTATGCAGCGGTAGGCCTTCCTCCATTACAGTCCAGAGCGGGTCCCGCTTGTAATCGGATTTTCGTTCCATTTCGGCGCGCCATTGATCCAGATAATTCAGGGCGGTAGCCTGGATTTCCGGGGACTCATCAAAAATATTATTTTGCTCATGCGGATCATGCTCAAGATTAAAGAGCATGCTTTCGGGATAGTCATGATAGGCATCAAAATACGACCGGATGAACAGGTACGGACCAAACCGGACTGACCGCTGACAGGTATGCGCTGCCTGCGTCAATACCAGGTAATCTCTCCCGAACGATTTTCCCGATTTGATTTCTGTGGCGAAACTCTTTCCATCCCAGTTATCGGGGACTTTCTCACCCAGCAACTCGATTATTGTTGCAGCCATATCGTACTGATAAATAAGATGGTCACAAGTATTATCTAAAGTATCACTTAAATATGACCACTTGATGATCAAAGGAACCCGGCTAGTGTGCTGATCAGCCGTCTGATGATCAAAGTGCACATTCAGCTCGCCCAGATTTTCACCGTGATCGGCCGAGATGATGATCGCCGTCTCCTCGTAAATCCCCAATTCTTTCAGACGGTCAAAAAGCAACCCGAGATAATCATCCATATACAGGATGCCGCAGTCGTACCCGTCAAACATGCGGCGGACTTCCTCCATGGAATGCATTGTATTCGGCTGCCGTGGATACTGCGGCCCAACGTACGGATGTGGTCCTCCGTAGCCCATCCCCTCCTGGGCAGACCACGGTCCACTTCCATTCCAGTTTCTACGGCGAACTTCCTCTGTATACCATTCAGGTATGGGTTCGTTCTCGAACGGATTGCCGAACGATTCCGGCGTCCGGTATGGCGTATGGGGATCCCAGAAGTTGACGTGCAGAAACCAGTCATCATCCCTGCCGTTCCGCTTTAGCCAGTCGTCTGCATACGGGAATATTTCGTCCGCCCGTTCTTCCCCGTGCTTGCCGGGATTATAGATCTCGGAAAAATTGGCATACCAGTGCCAGGCAGAGTGTCGCTCCCCAAACGGGCTCACAGTGACCGTCCGCAGCCCGGCATTCCGCAATTGCCGCATCCAACTTGTGCGACCAAGTACGGAGTCGAAGCCGCGTGAATCGCCGTCGAGGCGCATATCCGCTGCAGTGCCTCCGTGGCTCACCACACCGGTGCGCATTCCGTCCCGGCCACTGAACAGTGCCGTCCGACTGGGCAGGCACGGCCCGTTAGAGACATAGCAGTTCTCGAACCGGATACCCTGCTCCGCCACCGAGTCAATGTTGGGACTAGTCTCCCTGTGATAACCGTAACAGCCCAGGTGATCCGGGCGCAGGGTATCGATGTCGATGTAAAGAATTCGCATAGTTACCTTTTTTGGGTCTTTATTACTTCGCCCATTTTTCCTTCAGGTTTTGGAGCCGATCGACGGCAGCTTTGGTCTCACCGTCCACTGACCGCAGCAGGCCGCCCTTTTTCAGGAATCCGTACGGGTCAACGAAATCATACCAATTTGCCGCCTCCACGGCGGGATTACTGTAGGCATAAGTAAAAATGTACTCCAGCCAGTCGGCCTGCAGCTCTTCATCCCAGTGCCTGCGCCAGTCGTACGGCTTAGTAGTGGGATCAACGTCCTCGTCTACAAATTCCTGCTTAATGCCGGCGGACGGCGCACCGATTTCGGCGATCTGCACATCAATATTCAAATCAGCATAGCGTTCGATCACCCGGACTGCCTCTGCCACCGGATGGCGGACGAAATACTCCTGTACGCCGATCAGGTCAAAATCCACTTCCGCGTCTAAGAGGTCGGTAGTAAACTGATGCGGCGTCCGCTGAGGATATTTGGCCTCTTTCTCATGCCATTTGCGTTTTTGGATGTACGGAGCAAACGGACAACAGTTATTTATCAGCAACTTTACATCGGAATTCACATCTCTGGCGACCTCACACGCAAATTTGGTCAATTCAATAAACTGATCCGGTGTAAACTCCAATTCGTTCGCCCAGTCGTGGACTTCATTCACCACTTCCCACACTTTAATCCGGTCACCGTAATGTCCCACCACTTTCCTGATATGATCTTCAAGGTATGTCAAGGTCTGATCGAAGGATTTCTCCTTGAGCCAGTCCGGAGTGACCCAGCTGTGCGTCCAGAAGAGCGGACGCCCTTCCACGGTAATTCCCTTCTCCAGGAGGATATCCAGGAGCCTGTCCCGCTCGGCGAACTGTTTGTCCCCTTCGTTCGGTTCAAAATTGATATGGTCACCGATGAGGTAGTGGGTGATGGTCGCGTAATTGAATAGCGGCGTAAACCGTTCCAGGAAGAGGTGCTCGTCCATCTGGAAGAATCCCCGGGTATCACAGCCGAACAGGAAATCCGGTCTGGGCGGTTGATTCCTGATGTCGAACCGGGCTTTCTCCAGCTCCAGCAGGTCGCTGGCATACATGGCGAATTTCAGGGACTGTTGTGAGTATTGGGCGCACTGCACAGGCTCCGATTGGGCTTTACCGGCGTCTTCGAGATACTCCTCTCCCAGATCCAGGTAGGCCTTCAGTTCCCGCGATGGTCTCCAGGTGGTATCCTCCTGAAAACTCTGCAGGCGCTTCCGGTTTCGCATCACCCGTGTGAGCGCCAGCTCGTAATTCAGGTTGTAATCCGCACCTGAGGGCTCATCGGCAGGATAGTACTCGCCGCCGTTATCTGCGGGCAGATACAGATATCCAAAGCCTTCTACATTCCAGCGGACGTACAGGCCGAATTGCTCCTGGCCATGAGTGTTTTGAATGCGGATCCCTTGTTCGTCGACCTCCATATCGGAGTAGAAGACATCTTCGTTCGTATCGAATGTGCGCACAAAGTCGCCCATGTGCGGCCCTCTGCCCTGTTGGACAAAATAGGGGCGGAATATTATTTCACCATCAGCCATCATTTCCCGAATACTCCTATGTTTTCAAGCCTAAAAAATTTTGGAGTTCCTTCCCTGGTAATTCTCTAATATTGATCCTCATGCAGGTCAGCCACTCTTCGACAAGCTCAGAGTGACTTTTCCGGCGTCATCACTTACCAGAGGCTCCTTCTGGGGCTGAGCTTGTCGAAGGGTAGACGCCGGAACTCAAACTCAGCACTCACCCCAGCGATTTCCACTCGTCTTGCAACTTCAGCAGCCGATGGAATGCCGCCTTTTTCTCGCCATCCCTGGAGCGGAGTAATCCGCCGGTATCAATCCAGGAATGCGGATCGACGAAGTCGTACCAGTTGACCGCTTCGATCCATGGTTTACTGTATGCGAGGGTATAGAGCCCCTCCAGCCAGTCGGCCTGCAGGTCCTCATCCCAGTGGCGGTGCCAGATGTACGGTTCCTCAGGCAATCCTACCCAACCGGAATTAATGGAATCCTTGGTGGGCCCGGAACTGGCGCCGACTTCGGTCAATTGCACCGGACGACCGTACTGCTCGTATTTCTCGATGAGCAGGATGGTATCCTGGAGGTCACGATACGGGAAGTACATCTGCTGGCCGGAGATGGTAAAGTCCACATCAGCATCCACCAGATCCTGCATAAACTCCCTGGGAGTCCGCTGGGGATATTTGGCATCGACGTCCTTCCATTTCCCTAACTGCACATATTCGGCAAACGGGCAGCAATTGTTAATCAGACGATGCACGTTCGGGTTGGTATCTTTGGCGACATCACACGCCAGTTTCGCCACTTCCACAATCTGCTCCGGTTTCAATTCCAGAACATTCGCCCAGTCGTGTGCCTCATTCATCACCTCCCAGGCGTACATCTGATCGCCGTAATGCCCCACGACTTCTCTGGTATGCGATTCTACGTATTTCAGCAGATCGCTGTACGACATATCCATGAACCAGTCCGGAGTCACCGTGGGATAAAACCAGAACAACGGTCGGCCCTCTACTGTGATGTCATTACGCTTCAGGACTTTCATCACGGTGTCTCTGCGGGTGAACTGCTTCTGCCCCTTCACCGGCTCAAAATCTTCCGCGTAACCGCTCTTCAGGTAATGCGTAATGGTGGCGTAATTGAACGCCTCGGTGAACCGCTCCGTAAACAGGTCGGGATCCATTTGGAAGTAACCGCGTGCATCGCAACCGGTGAAAAAGTCCGGGCGGTACCCCTGTCGTTTGATGCGAAATTGTGCATAATCGAGTTCCATCTTTTCGCCGCCATGCATGGCGTATAATAGCGCCTTCTGCCCATATTCCGCGGCAGCGCTGTTATCCGGCAGGGCTTTTTTTGCATCTTCGTACAAATTATCGGACAACGCAAGTAACCCCTGAACTTCTCCGGAAGGCTGCCAGCCGTCCTTTTGCAGAGATTTCAGTCTGCGGCGATTTCGCAGCACCCGGCTCTTTGCCAATTCGTAGTTCAGATTCAGTTTCCGGGATTTCCCTTTTGGAGGCAAAGTGTAATATTTTCCGCCGTTATCTGCGGTAATGAAAATGTAGCCAAAGCCCTCCACATTCCACCGGACGTCGATACCGAATTTCTCTGTGCCTTCCGTGTCAGATATTTTCACTCCGTCCCTTGAGGCGGTGATATTGGAATGGATCGCTTCCCAATATTGATCGCTGGAATACGCCCAGTCCAGGAGATGAGGGCCCTCACCCCGCTGGACAAAATACGGCTGAAACAGTAATTCGCCCTGCTCGGTGTTTTTATCAGTTCTGGAGCCGGTGAGCACCAGCGGGCTGCCCAGGGCGCTGCCGGCGACCAGGGAGCCAGCTCCGATTAACGCACTATTTTTCAGGAATTTTCGTCGGGTTATATCTGTCATGTTTACTCCTTCGTTTGCATTGATTTCCAGCGCTTTTTGAGCCTATCCAGCCGATAATAGCTGGGTTTTTTCGTACCGTCGAGATCCTTTAAAAGGCCCCCATTTTCTATGTAGGCAAAGGGATCGATGAAATCGAACCAGTTTGCCGCTTTGACGAATGGCAAACTGTATGCGAGTTGATAAATTCCTTCCAGCCAGTCCGCCTGTAATTCCTCATCCCAGGGACGGTGCCAGCCGTACGGGCCCTGCGGGATCTCCTGTTCACCGGTTTTGACATCTATCTCGCTCACACCGGAGGTCACCCCGATCTCCGAAATATGCACCGGTTTGTCCAGTTCTTCGTAGCGTTCAATCATTACGGTGATATCCTGCAAATCCCTGCCCGGATAATACATCTGCTGTCCGATAATGTCGAAGTCGACGCCTGCATCGATGAGATCCCTGGTAAAAAGCCACGGAGTCCGCTGGGGGTATTTTGCCTCGCCACCCGACCACTCTTCCATGTGAACGTATTCCGCGAAGGGACAGCAATTGTTCACGACGCGTTTTACGTTGGGCGCCACCTCTTTGGCCACATCACAAGCCAGCCTCGTAATTTCCACTGCCTGCTCCGGAGTCAGCCGGACGGCATTTGCCCAATCGTGCATCTCATTCACTATTTCCCAGGCGTACATTCTGTCGCCGTAGTATCCGAGGACCTCCCTGGTGTGGCTTTCCACGTATTTCCTCAACTCGTCATACGACTTTTCCCTGAGCCAGTCCGGCGTCACCCACTTGTGAAACCAGAAGAGTGCCCGGCCTTCCACGGTAATATTTTTTGCAGAGAGTCTCTCCAACAATATGTTGCGGAGGTCAAAATTCAGTTTCCCCTCCTCTTCTTCGAAGAGTCCCATAACCGGATCGCCGTTTACCACATGGGTGATGGTGGCGTAGTCAAACAACGGTGGGAACCGATCCAGAAAAATGTCATTCGGCAACTGATAAAAGGACTTGGCGTCACATCCGACCGCAAAATCACTCCGGTATCCCTGTTTGCGAATGCGATACTCGGCGGCATCCAATTCCATCATTTCGCCCGCCCATAAGGCATAATACAGCGATTTTTGCGCGATATTGGCGCAGGACTTGGACATGCGCACCTTTTTTCCGGCATCTGCAAGGAGTTCCTCGGACAGGGCATGATAGGATGCAACTTCTCTGGATGGTTGCCATCCCTGTTTCTCAAATTTCTCTTTTCTCCGGCGGTTTCTGGCAACCCGGCTCAACGCGAGTTCGTAGTTCAAGTTATAGACTACCTCATCACCGGGATCGGGCAGTGCATAGAATTCTCCGCCCCGATCAGCCGTCATAAACGTGTATCCGAAGCCCTCCACATTCCAGCAGGCGTTGACTCCGAAGCGTGAAATGCCTCTCGTATCCGACACCCGGATTCCATCCTCAGCAATCTCCGCGTTCGAAGGCCGTGTATCCCATAACTCATCGGTGATATAGGTAAAAGGATACAGGTGCGGCCCCGTACCTTTTTGCACCTCAAACGGCCGAAAAAGCAGCGTACCTTTTTGCGTGGTAGCGTTTCCCCGAGAAGCGGTAATAACGGTCGCGGCCGCCAGTGGCTCTGTGCCTGACTTCCCTTCCTTCTCCGGTATCGGACAATCACATGATCCTGGCATATTAGTTTGTTTTCCTTCTCATCAGAGGTATTTACCTGCAATCCTTTTTAATATTAAGACTTCCTGAATTTATTTATTACCAGGCTTTGCGACGTGCTTCAAAACTATCGGTGACCTGCACAAGCCACCCTTCGACAAGCTCAGAGTGACTTGCCTAGGCGTCATCCTGAGCTTGTCGAAGGGTGAACGCCGAAAAATGGCTAAATACATTGATACACAAATTTCCTCCCGGAATTACATAAATTTATTTTCAATATATATGATGCCTTCAGGTTTATATTATTTTCTTCACTATAGTAAACTTTATTACTCATGAATTTTAAATCCCAATTTACCACCGGAGGTGAGCCTCGAGTGATCTATTCGATAGGTATCCAGAGTCTTGTCATTCCATTTGATGCCTGGTTTGCCTTCATTTTTAACCCGTTCAATAATCAGGCTGTCTCCGGAATAATATTGCTCGTCCAGAGTGACAACCGCCTTCCTTACCTGCGGTTCACCCAGGACATATTCGGAGGTAGCGAGCTCAACCGGGTAAAATCCCAGGGAAGAAAATAAATACCAGGCGGAAATGGTTCCTGCGTCGTCATTACCGGGTAATCCATCGGGTCCCGTTCCAAATGAAGTTTCCATAATCTCCCGGATAAGCGCCGGAGTACTTCCTGCCTGTTCCGGGACGTAACGGAAGAGATACGGATAGGCGATATCCGGCTCGTTATTAATAGTGAAGTGGCCTTCATCGAAGCAGCTGGACAGTTTCTCCGAGAACGGTTTTTCTCCACCGAAGAGATCGATTAATCCGGGGACATCATGCTGGACAAACCACGTATACTGCCAGGCGTTGCCCTCGACGTATCCCGGGCCGCCGGATCCTTCCCAGTATCCTGAACCTTCTGTGGCAAGCGGATCAAACGGATCGAGCCAGGTACTATCTGCTTTGCGGGGTCGCATAAACAACGACTGCTTATCGAACAGGTTACGGTAGAGTTTTGCTCTGTCCGAGAACTCCTGTGCGATTGAAGTCCGGCCAAGGGTTTGGGCCATTTGCGAAATCGCAAAATCGGACAGGTTATATTCCAGAGAAGTGGAGACCGGCCCCCAGACCCACCAGTCCTCGCTGGTATCCTGGTCGAACGGGATGTACCCGTATTCCAGTAACTCATGATACCCTGCTCGTATCGGTGGCGCATCCTGTCCGGCTTCCAACTGAGCCGGTTTCAGCATCGCCTCAAACGCCAGGCTATCGTCAAACCCTCTAACCCCTTTGATGTAACTATCTGCAATGACAATTGGGGCAGGATCTCCGACCATCATATATGTCTCATTGCTCACCAACTCCCACTTCGGGAGATATCCCGACTCCAGGTACATATCCAGCATAGATTGGATAATCTCTTCCTGCCGCTGCGGATACACGAGGGTTAAAAAAGGATGGAGCGTCCGATAGGTATCCCAGAGGGAGAGAACTGAATACCTGGGACGCTCCGTGTTCCTTCCAACGTCGTGATGTCCCATCTCCGGGTACTCCCCGTTGACATCGCTGATGATGTTCGGGTGAATTAGCGCATGATAAAGGGCCGTGTAAAATTTTGTTTTCTCACCTTTGCTGGCCTTAATACGGATTTTCGACAGCACCTCCTGCCAATGGTCTGACGCCTGAGAACGGACACTTTCGAAATCCCAGCCGGGCATCTCCTCACGCAGGTTTTCCCGGGCATTTTCTATGCTGACATACGATATCCCAACTTTCACGAGCAGTGGCGTCTCTGCGCTCCCGCTGAACCGCATCCACGCGCCGACAGGCATCTCCTCCGAGATGGAAAGCTTCTCGTTACTTAGCTCTCCTCCAGCCCAGGTGCCGACTTTTGATGCCGATCTGTTAAATCGTGCGACAAAAAACACTTTCTGCCGGTTATCCTCTCCACAAAATCCACCGGAGATATTATAGCCCTCTATTTCGTTTGCTGAGACAACGGAGACCTCTCCCCCTTCAACTCCACCAAGGCTTCTTCCGGCATCCAGTATGATGTGAAATTGTCCTTCTTTATGGGATGTAATTCGGGTCAGCCCCACCCGCAGACTAGCTGAGGATTCCAAAGATATCATGTGCTCCGGAAGGTCAACTGCATAATATCCAGGCGCCGCGATTTCGTTATCGTATTTAGTTCTATATTGATCAGGAAACGGTGATATATTTCCCCGGCCAGCTGTGAGGATTATGCTCCCCAGGTCTGCGCATCCTGTTCCACTCAGATGCGCATGGCCCAAACCATAAAACCACGGTTCACCATAAATATAGCCGGAAGGAGCCCCGGGATCGGTGTGCGGACTTATGGATACTAACCCCCATGGCCGCACAGCCCCGGGAAAAGTATTTCCCCCTCCGGCGGTTCCAATAAAGGGATTAATATATGAAGTAAGACGATCCCCGGATTCGTCAGCACGACCGTCAATGGGTAATACCAACACTACAGAAATGAATGCCAAAAGCGCCACCTGATATATACGGGTCCCCATTATTCTATCACCCATACAGCTTGCCACCATAAGGACAATTAGATGGACATTTTTCCTGATACTCAAAATCCAAAAACGATCCTTCATTCATGGTGATCATAAATCAATTAACCTCATAATTCAGCAATTGCCGGAGCCGGTGGATTGGTCCGCGGCTCTTGCACCATAATGGCGAGCCAGAGCACGGCGAGCAGCGCAAAGCCGCCAGCCACATAAAAAATGGTGTCGTACCCGAAGGAATCGGCCAGCCAGCCCCCGAGGATGCCGGAAAAAACGAAGGGCGCGGTGATGAGATTGGTTAAAGCCACGTATGTTGTGCGCTCGCTTTCGCCACTCAGTTCCGCAATGATGGTCAGCCGGCTGATCTGAATCAGTGAAATCGTAAATGCCGACCCTATGAAGGCCAGGTAGTATAACTCGACCGCTGGCGCAACTAAGGCGATGAGACAAGCCACAACAGTCGAACCGGCTGCAAGAATCAGATTAAGCCGGTGCCCGTACTGATCCGCGAGATAACCAAACAGCACATTTCCTGCAATCATGCTTACCGTCATCACAATCGTAAACGTTCCGGCATAGCTTTCTGCCAACGAGAACGTTTTCAACGCATGGACCGTATAAAAGGCGTTTGCCATCACGGCCACCATGATTAATGCATCTGCCACCAGATAGGACGTGAAGTTGGAGTTATTCTTCAGAATCTTCGGTAATATTCTGAAAAACTCCCGATTTCGCAGAATCTGTTTCGGGGCATTCGGTTCCTCTTCCTTCACCAATGCAAGAAAGATATACGACCCCATCATCACGAGGAATGCCAGTAAAAACAGGAGAGCGAAGTTTTCGGGAAAATTCATGGTTTCCAGCACGATTTTTATGATCCAGCCGGCGAGGATTCCCAATATCGCTCCGAGAATCGTCCGAAACGCGAACAGGCGTCCCCTCAGCCGGACCGGCGTGACTTTATTGATAAGGTCAAACCACCCGGGCATGTTCAGACTACCCCCGACGGCCGCGATTGTGAGTCCGGCAAAGAACAGAATCAATCCGGGGAGCGTGTTGATCTCGTCAAACCAGAAAAAGCACAGCGCGGCCAGGACCAGCCATGGAATCCGCTGAATCAGCGCCGTTTTCAGGACAAACGGCTTTTTATACGGCTGCCTCCGCGCGGTATTGGCAATGAAAATCTGCGGCAGGTTAAATCCCGTGTTCCAGAGAACCGGAATCATGCCCACCGCTACATTGGTTCCGCCCAATTTTTGCACCAGAACCGGCAGCACCGTGACCAGGGACACGAACTTCAGCCCGAAGGCAAACAGCGCTCCATCCATGGTATTGGCAAAAAAGTTCCGGCGGACGAACCGATCCTGGTATTCGGAAAAGTCCAGCCATTTAGGCACGATAGACCTGCACCTCACCCGGCTGAAAGTCCATTTCTACGGATATCCCGGTATCATCAGTGTTGAGTTCGAGCGTTTTGCCGGAAAATTGCTCTGTCAGGCTATCCGCCTGCAGGTCCGGGATAGTTACTGTTGCATGGACGGCTTCCTGTTCCAGGTTTTGCAGTATAACCAATTGCTCATCCTGATGAGTGAGCATATCGACCCGAATTCTTTTGTCAGTGTCCACGGAGGGTCGGGCTATCTCTATGGTACTTGAAACCAAAGCCCCGATAAAATCGCGATTCGGCTTAAAGCCGGTCCGCTGATACGGCAGCCCGATATACGAGCCGATCAATATCGCTTTGCCGGCCCCGTACTCCGCCTGAGTAACGGCAGGATCTCCTGTGTCAAACTTCGCCAGCACTTCTGCGCCTTCGAGTGTCAAAACTTCCTTGACGATGCTTGCCTTAATTTTCTCTTTGCCGCCAAAAATATTACTATTCGGCTCAATAACCTCGGTATCACTTCCATGGATGGGCAGTGCGTCCAGTTGCCGAACCTGGAATACCTCGTGAAGCCCGTACCCCGGTACTACGGTATTGTGGTGACCGTTTTCGGAATTCCATCCGCCGAAATATGCCTCGCCAATCAGCACTCCGCCGCTGTGGACCCACTCTTTGATAATTGTTGCCATGTCCTCATTCAGCCGGTACGGAAACGGGATATATAACACCTTATACTGGCTTAAGAGGTGCTCAGTAAATTCCTTCGGATGAATGAAATCCATATTATAATTGTGCTCGTAGAGCGCCTTGTGGGTGCCCAGCAGAGAATCCGTGGCGGTTTTTTCGTTGCCGGTCGCCATCCAGGCAAAAACCTGGTTCTCCGGGCTGTAGAGCATGGCAATGTCCGCTGGTCGCGGGGTTGCGTCCAGCAGGAAATCGGCATTGGATTGCAGAACATCGCCACATTCGGCAAATGCTTTTAACCGCTCCGTTTCGCCGCCGTCCAACGTGGTTAATCCCCAGGTAGGCGTTTCACGCCCCAGGATTTCCGGCCGGTACTGCCAGTTGATAAAACCCTTCAGGTTCCCGGCGACACCGCTGAAGATAAACCGCTTGATATCGTTTTCATCGATGGGTTCGGGCATGTCCAAAGTATACCCCGGCAGCATCAACATCTCTGCGGAGATGACCGGTTTGTCCCGGGCACAGGAGCGAAGGATGTCGATCATAGCGGTATCGTCCCGCTGGGTGAATCCGTGGAGATCGCCGTACTGGCCGACATTCCACGGGTCACTGGCGGTGGAGGTGACCGGAAAACCCTGAATGAACACATGGTGACACATCAACGGATGCGCTCCCTGATCAACCTCTTGCGCCACCTCGAAACGGCGTCTGACATTTTCACCAAGAGAATGCACAAAAAACATGCGCCAGTCCGTGATATCGTTGATGGTATTGCGAGTCTTGGGAACCTCGACCTCATCAAAGGACTGATAATTGCGGTTCCAGGAATTATTCAGGGATCCGATATCTCCGTATTTTTCCCGGAGCCATTGTGGGAACTTCCGCTGACAATTGTCACAGTAACATAGCATCTCATCGATTCTGTCCGCGTCATCCGCCCAGAGCCGCATTTCTGACATACTGCTGGTGAGTTCAGGCTCGCTACCCACGTTCCAAATATCCAGCGCCGGGTGATCCTTGTATCGCTTTACTGTCTCTTCCAGAAAGTGAAAAAAGTGCTCCATAATTCCATCATGATTGTAGCAGTATCCCAAACCACCGATCTGCCGGTGCGGCTGCGATTGCGGGCCGATCTCCTTTCCGCCAAGGGTAATCATGCTGGCGTCAGGAAACTTTTTATAAATCCATGCCGGCGCTATATCAAAGATGGTATTGAGCATAACTTTGAGGTTGTGCTTCCTGGAAAGTTCCATCAGCTCGTCGATGTCCGAAAAGTCGTACCGGTTTTCCTCGGGGTGATTCCAGCGCCACTGGACCCAGAATTTCACCATGTTGAACCCCAGATCGGCCATTTTTGCCAGATCTCTGTCCCAGTCTTCTCGTTTCGGAGAGGGCGCCCGATAATATTGGGAGCCGAAGGGGATGTACGTTTCTCCTTTGAGTAAATCGCGCATATATGTCCTTTCTACAATCAGTTATTCAGTTTCAGACTACAAACTGTTCCAGGTGCTTTAATCCGAGTTTCAGACCGTCTTTGACTTTCTCCACAGAGCCCTCCCACACCGGGTCTTCGTGCTCGATGGATAGCACATAGTCGTAACCGTATTCCTGCAGCGTGGTGATAAACCGCTTCCAGTCGATTTCGCCCCAACCGGGCATCCGATAGCGCCACCAGCCGGAGACCCAGGGCGTTGGATCAACCTGCTCTCCGAAGAGTCCGTACCGGTACTCTCCTTCCGGGAGTATTTCGGCATCCTTGGCGTGGGCGTGGAAAATTTTATCCGCGTAATCCTTTAATACCTGGATATAGTCGATGCCAAGCCAGTACAGGTGCGACGGGTCCATGTTCAGCCCAAAATTCTCCTGGGGGAGTTCATTGAACAGAGCATCCCAGAGCTCGGGTGAGTATGCATAGTTCCCAGGGAGGCCGAATTTTACCCAGTTCTCCATGGGACAATTTTCGATCATAATTTTGACGTTTTTATCCGCCGCGTACTTCAGGATATCCGGAAATACTTTACCGGCTTCCTTGATATTTTCCTTCGGCGATTTGTTAGGATCGCTCCCAATAAAGGTGCCCACAAGTTCAACGTCCAAGAGTGATGCCGTGTCAATGACATTTCGCAAATGATTGAGATTGTATTCCCGCTTGTCTTTGTCCGGGTGGATATTGTTCTCGTAGAACGCAAATCCGCTGATTTCCAGATTGTGTTCCTCGAACAGATCATTCACCCGCTTTGCATCATCCCTGGAAAAATTCGCTGCATCAATTTGACGGGCCTGATAATCCCGGTCGGAATCGACTGGCCAGGCCGCGAGTTCGAGGCTCTGGAACCCCTGGGCGGCCGTCCATTTCACTACTTCTTCCAGGCTCAATTGCGGTACACAGGCCGTCAGAAAACCTAATTTCATATTTTGTCCTCCTTCATATCTGCTTTCATCACATAAATTTCATTTACGGCTATTAAATTGGCTCAAGGTATTCACACCGTCCGGAAGAACTCGTCATCCTTGTGCTCCCAACGGCTGAACAGATGCCGGGAATCGGCACGGCTAATGCCAAGCCCTGCATTCTCACTGTTGTCCATTCTTGGAGAGGAGACAAGTCATTGTTGCAACCCCCGCTTTCTTGTTCCCCCTTTTTTCTTGATAAAAAAGGGGGAGAAAAAATCAAGAAAACTTCGAACTCGCACTTCTTGATACCGACAAAATTTTTTGTAGACGGAACTCGGAAAGAAAATTCATTATTCGAGATTTCCCAAACGGTGCTCAAACACGAAGTTTTCGACCAAACGATCACCTTGGATGAGGTGTTCAAATCCAGAACCTCACTGGGTAAGCTCTGTATATATCCGGAACAATCAGTTTCTTGAGCGAATTTAATAGTCATATTTTTATTCGACTGAAACCCACTGCTGTTTTTCGTTGCTCTCCAGGACCGCTTCCACAATCTTGTTTTCGTAATGACCGTCGGCGAATGTCGGGAAGCTCACTTCTTCTGTTATGGGATCACCACCCCGGCGGATGAAATCGTAGACATCTCTGAACAGGTTTTTTGGACCGTCGGGATATCCCTCCGGGTGTCCCCCCGGAAAGTGTGCGTATCGCCTGGCGTCGTCATCCAGAAGCGAGGGATCTTTAATCATAACCTCGTTTGCCTTTTCGCGGTGCCCAATCCAGAGTGAGTTGGGCTCCTCCTGATCCCAGGAGAGGGCCTTTTTACTGCCGTCCACCTCGAACCAAAAGTGGTTCTTGCGCCCGGCACTCACCTGTGATACGGTAAACACTCCTTGCGCACCGTTGTCAAAGTGGACCAAAATTGAACCGGCGTCTTCCGTGTTGACCGGGACTTCCGTATAATCGTCAGACGGGCCTTCTTCCTTGCCCTTAAATGTTTCCGTATGCTTTCCCGGTTTTTT
Organism: Candidatus Neomarinimicrobiota bacterium; assembly: GCA_021734025.1. Lineage (NCBI taxonomy): Bacteria > Pseudomonadati > Fidelibacterota > Fidelibacterota bacterium. Next base: position 129,449 of record JAIPJS010000001.1, on the reverse strand, counting down.
GCGGGTTTTGTGAATCGTGGCCAAATCGGCGAATACTTCCGTTATTTTGCTGCCGGTGACGAACTGCACCATATCGCACCAGTGCGAACCGATATCCGCCACTGCTCTGGATTTGCCGCTAATTTCCGGTTCGAGGCGCCAGTTGTAATCCGTGTCATAGTACAGCCAATCCTGCAGGTAGTGTCCGTGCACCAAGTAGATACTGCCAACTTCTCCATTAGTAACCAAATTCCGGGCCTGTCTGATAAGCGGGTAGAACCGGTAATTGAAATCGATGGCGGTCACCAGACCGGTTTCCTCTGCAATTTTCACCAAATCTGCGGATTCTTTCGCTGTCAGAGTAAGCGGTTTCTCAGAGATGACATGTTTTCCGGCCTGCAGAGCGGCCTTATTTATCTCGTAATGGAGATTATTCGGCGTACAATTGTGGATGACCTGTACACTTTCATTTTTCAGCACCATTTCCCAGTTCCCGAAGGCTTCGGGGACATTGAACATCTCTGCAATATTTTGTGCTGAGGTTAACTCGCTGTCAACGATGGCTTCAATTTCGACGCCGCCAATTCGCTTGAGCGCTTCAATGTGCGATCGTCCCATGAATCCACCGCCGATAATGGCTGCTTTGACAGACTTCATGCTTCCTCCACTCTGCTTTGTTTCAATCGATTGGCTCTTTCGATAACCCGGCGAACATTCGGAGTATCCAGCGGCTGCGTATTTTCGTACAAACACACCACAGGCATCACATCCAGCTTTTCGTAAACGGATTCCTGGAGTTTGAAATCCGGATGATCCGGATGCTTGGTGAGCAGGTGCGCCATGAATTTGGTTGAGGGATTAAACAAATACGATGATACCGGATGCGCGAGCCGCCAGCCGACCTGTCCCTCCTGTCCGTGGACACCGGAGATACTATCAATCCCGTGAATTTGTGTAAACGGAAGCGGCGCCAGCATATGCTCATGTAACCCCTCTCCCGCGAACAGCGTGTTTGGAAATCGGCTCTGCAGCGTCTGAACATGTTTTCTCATCCCTTCCACGAAATTCGGCCCCTTGCTGTTATTAAAAGCCAGCAGGGTTTGATCCAGGAAAACCGCGTCAACTTCGAATGAGTCAATTAACTCGCCAAGTATTTCCGACATTAAATCCGTCCAGGCGTCTTCCCCGGGATTCATATATGCAAAATACGGCTCAGTGAGCCAGTCCCCGTCCATATCGAGGCCCCACGTTTGAGGGCGATCCCAGGGATCAACAACCTGATATTGACGGAATTTTTCGTATTTCGGATGTGTGAAGGCCATCGCGAGGACGTTAGTATGCACCATGACCCTGAATCCCAACTTATGGGCGTGGTCAACCAATTTTTTGAATTGGGATTTGCCGCCCAATAGTTCGCTGGGATTATAACTAGGGGCGTTGGAATCGATGCCGTGTTCGGCAAAACCAGGCAGATACACTAGCGTATTTTCAGGCGGATGTAACTCCTTCCACTCGTTCAATCTGTCAATCATCTGGGAAAAAGTATGTCTGGGGGTATTAGAGCGCTTATCGGCTCCCCACATCTCCAACAGGATATTGATATCCCGGGTCCACGCCGGATTGTTCGGTTTCGACTCAAATTCCGGCACCTGAAATGCGGTTTGCATCCAGTTACGATGCGCGTCGACGGGACGCTTCCAACTTCCCTGAAATCCCCGTAAAAACCAATCAAATTCGAGTGTGGTCTCCCGAATAGGCGCCTGCGCTTCATAGCCGAACGTAATGGTAAATGCCTCATTTTCCCGCTTCAGCCGGAAAAGTTTCAGGTTTGGCTTTGTGTCTCTACTCTGAAGCCAGACTCCGCCATCGGCGTTTTGTCCAACGGCAAACTGCGCATTCCACCAGAAGGGATATTTGTAGGACACTTCATTTTTATCCGGCATTGAATCCGAAAGGATCTGGCCCCCGAGTGCTGGAATTATGAAGTTTTCCAACTGCAAGCCGGACAGCGACCACTCAGCGAGCCATATCGGTTGTGAGCCGGAAACTTTAAGTCGGAACCGGAGCCCGTCGGCTTCCACTTCGCACTTCAGGATGCCTGTAAACGATTCAACTGGACCCTGCAATCGCCAGGTTAACTTTCCGTCCTCACAGGATTCCAAGGTAAAATGGTCCAGGATATTCGGCTCGGAGACTGCCTGGGGCGTTCGAACTCGCACAAGCTGCTTCCCGGCAGCACAAACGTTTGTGCTCTCAGGGAAATAAAAAAGGGCCGAAACCCGTGCGGGTTCCGCCTTATCCACCTGCAATCGTAGCCCCTCAGAAATAAGGTCTGTTGTCGTGCTTCCGTCAGTAGCCATCATTCAATCCTAACCGGTTCGATTTCGGTACTTTCTACATCCTCATAAGGAGTGTTGTGCCGGAAGATCACAAAATAGGTTGCCTCTTCGGTCCTATCAGGGATGCACGGGCCATGCCAACCCCCCGGATCGATAACAACCGCCTGCCCGATATCCACTCGAAATGCATCAATTCCGTCTTCCGGATTCTCCGATTTTAACACCGGAAGCACAAAAGGGGCGTCGACAGGGATGAGTATTTCCGGCGTGTGCAGGTGGCGTTCGATACCGGTGACTTGCTGTATCTCCTGTCTGTAAACCGTACAAAGCCCGATCTCCGTCCTGCCGTCGATTTCGTAATTGGCGATATCCGACCAGAACTTGTATGTCTCGTCCTGGGAAGTCGGTTTACCCGCAGTACCCTCAACGACTTTGCCGTACTCCCTGAAATTATCGACGCTGACCTTTTGTGCTGAAATCTTCACGGTGTTTGTATCCCCGTTATTTACTGAGTTCTATAATCGTTATTTCGCCGCCCTTCATGGTAAATTCCGGAAGGACTGTTTTGCCTTTTTTCCGCTCGACTTTTTTGTACTTGCTTGCCTCTCCGAGTTCATTGTACAGAGTTGCATCCCCTTTGAGAGCTTTCTTAATTGCCACCCGCACAGTCTCTTCTCTGGTATCTTTGACGCTTCCGTCGCGGACATCGCCGGTTTTACCCGGTACATGGGTATTGACCCAGCCGACCACGATTACATCGCCATTTTTCTTTTCAAATACCCGCAATGTGTTTTCGGCACCCAACGGCTTCTCAATAATGACTTCATCCGTTAGAGGTTTGTAGTCACCTGCGAACAGGTCGATGAAAAATGAAAGCGCCTTTTGTGCCGGTTTTGGCGAATGGTCTTCGTAGGCAACGCCCAAATATCTGTTGTTGTATTCGTCGCCAATCACTTCTTCCGACTGGGGCAAATCTTTGATCTCGTACCAGGCGATAGCGGTCATATTTTTCGTTGCCACGGAGAGTGCCAGCCGTTTAAAAAGATCGACTGCCTGGTATTCCGGAGAGTGTTCATAATCGTAATATGTTTCGTATACGCTGGAGACATAACTGTCCTGTCGAAACGTGCTATAGCCCACTTCAGCCATCCACAGCGGCTGTCCGTCACCCCATCGCCAGATGATATCGTGGATGTCGTTGATATACTCGTCGATGTTTTCCACCGGATCCTGATGCCAGGTTTCGAAGTAGTTGTGAATGTTGACGATGTCCACGTAGTCGCTGATGTCGTAATCCCGGAACAGTTCGCGGGTGAACTGGATTCGGTGAGCTAATCCGGCCAGGACAACTTTGGCGTCAGGATCGGCTTCTTTCACTGCTCTTGATCCAATCTTGGTAAACTCAGCAAACTCTGCAGTCGTTCCCTGCCAGTAAACGCTGATATCCGGTTCGTTCCATAACTCCCAGGTTTTGATATAATCTTCATATCGATTCACCAGGTCGCCCATAAATTCGCCGAATTCATTGAAATCTTTGGGCGGATGGTTCCAGAAGTATAACGAATCCTCGACAGAAGCCGTGGAGTTCCACTGGGGAGTGTAGCAAATGTAAGGTATCAGGGTTAAGCCATATTCTTCCACTGCGGTTTTAACGAAATCATCCCAGAAAAGCCAATCGTACTTATCTTCTTCATACTCAATGGCGTCCCACCCGAAGGAAATGCGTAAATATTTTACGCCGGACTCTTTCAATAATTCGAAATCTTTGCGGTAGGTTTCTTTGGTCGTGGTCTCTTCCGGATAGTCTTCACACAACCCTATAGGCACGTGATAATACTCACCGGATGGAGCCGTTGTGAGTTGATCATAGATTAAAGACTCAGTCTGAGCTTGGCTTGTGCCGAATAACCCGACAACAATAAACGATATAGTAATAAAAAACCCAATTTTCTTCACGGGACCCACTCCTCTGTTGTTAGTTGTACACCATTAGCTTCTGCTTCAATTAAAGAATGCTCTCAGGGAAATGTTACCCCGGAAATCAACACAATATTTGCGTACGGGGTAGCCTCCCCGGTCCGCACAAAGGCGATATTTCCATTTTGCGTTGCATCCCGGGTGAGCTGTTTAAACCGCTCATGCGGAACTTCTTCGAAATCGACACCCGGCATCAGGTCCTGCACAGATGTCATTAACCCATTGGAGATGGTTTTCATTTCCTGGGCGACGATGGCACCCTCGACCTGTAATTCTTCGAGAATGACCTCTAACGTTTCAATAAATCCGGGCAAATTTTTCCGAAGTGCCAGATCGACGATTTCTGCATCCCTTGGAATTGGCAATCCGCTGTCACAGATAACCAACTTATCTTTGTGTCCCATGGACGCGATAATACGCGATAATTGAGAATTCAGCGTTCCGATTTTTTTCATACGATAATCCACTCATCAGTTGTTAACGAAATCCAGTCCTCTATATTCGACTTCCGCCAGTGTTGGCATAGAAGTTTGTGCGCCCATACGAGTTACGGATTGCGACGCCACCCGGTTTGCAAAATCTACAGATTTATCCAAAGACATTTCCCTGGAGAGTCCGAATGCCAGCGCCCCATTAAAGGCATCACCAGCAGCGGTGGAATCCACCACCTCTACTTTTATGCCTGGAATATGACGAGTGCGATCAGCCTCCACGAGGACCGCGCCATTTTCCCCAACTGTCACTATGATCTGGTTCACCCCTTTCGCCAGCACAGATCTCGCAGCATTGATGGCATCGTCGATTCCGGTAATCTCATTTCCGCTCAGGTATTCCAGTTCGGTTTCGTTCGGCGTCAATATATCTATATCCGGAAAGAGCGATGTCGGCAGCTGTTGTGCCGGCGCCGGATTGAGTACTGTCGTAAGTCCGGACTTCTTTGCTACCCTGAATGCTTCTTCAACAGTCCCCATCGGGATTTCGAGCTGAGCCAGTAATACATTGACGCGCTCAAACAAGCCCGAATGTTCCTGAATGTTCTCCGGCGTTAACTCAGAATTACTGCCCGGTACCACCACTATCTCGTTTTCACCGTCACCATCTATGGTTATAGAAGCAACGCCTGTGGACACATCTTTGGCATTCAACAGACCGTTCAAATCGACGCCGTCGCTCTCCATCGTCTTCTGCAGACGCTGTGCAAACATATCATCTCCCATTTTGCCCAGGAAATAGGACGGCCCACCGAGTTTCGCCACACAAACTGCCTGATTCGCACCTTTCCCTCCCGGGAACATATCGAAACTTGAGCCCAGGACAGTCTCCCCGGGCTTTGGAAAATGGCCGGTCCGCACCACCATGTCCATATTCGCGCTGCCGACAATAAGTACACCCTGCTTTGCCACAATAACCTCCGTCAACTTCCTCTATCTGGATAACCGGTATTCATTCGCGGGAATAATTCTGACCGCTGCTCTCAGTCCGGAAGGATGCTCCTTGCCTTCCAGGATATTTATGGACGTATTGGTAACCTTTAATTCAAATCGGTTTTTCCCGGCAGAGATTTGATCGGTGACGTCGATGACATACGGATGCCAGGGTACTATCACCGGTTCTCCGCCGTTCACCTGACATTCCAGGACATCTTCGCCGCAATCCACTTCCAAAAACAGGCGACATCCTTCGGTATACTCTTCTGAGATCTCCACAGAAGTTGTATACACGCCAGTCCCGGAGTAATACGGCAATCCCTGTGTTGTCCAGTCACCAATCTCAATTGACGATTTCGGCTCTACAATAGACTGTGCCTCGGAAACGCTAAAGTCGCCCACAATTTTCAGCAGATCCAGCAGGCCGTGGGTACGCTTCGAAACCGTTAAACGCAGTGCCACGACGTTCGTCCCTTCTTGCAGGTATTTATACACCGGCACTTCTTTTATCTCCGCATCGATGCTACTCCTCGTGCCCTCTTCGGTAACTTCTTCGCCATTGATGTACAGAGTAAAGTCTTCTCCGGAAAACCCATCAATGAGGAGCCGCATATTCTCGGTCAGATATTCGGCCTCAAACGGGACTCGATACCAGACATCGACCGGGTAGGTTTCCTCTTCCCGTTCTTGCGGGAGCTGCATTTCCCAGGCGCCCATGGTCACATTCAGCCAGTCGGAATCGTCAAAGTCTTTGGCGAAGTACTGACGTTCAACTCCAACGCCCTCCTCATCGGGCTGCATGCGCCATTCGCTAATGCATAAAACATTATCGTCTTCCATTGCAAAATCAAATTCAGGGCCGACTTCGATTGGTGGCTTCTGCGATTGCGTCGCTGCCGAAAGTCGCTCTGTTGTATCATCGGAATACACTTCTGCGAAAACTTCGTCAACATCATCAGCCATATATCCAGCAACTGTTGTCCCGTCGAAGTCCGTCACGTTGAGGTTCGTATTCCTGACATGCGAGTTCGGTAACTCATCGCTTAACAGTACGAAATGGGATTCCGTCGCCGGAAATTCGAGGGTGACCGCCAACCGGCCATCAACTATGTCAAAGGTATGGATGGGCGTAATTTCGCCGGTATCCGGATTCCAGAGTTCGGGCTTTGCCAACTGTTCGAATGTGATTTGCACCTCGCCCTTGTCCTCCTGCGCCGTATTGGCAAAGAAGTACAGGTCATATTCATCTTTGACACGATGCAGATAGAATACATCATCTTCATCAATGGTCACATCCGGGGTTATCACATTGCGAAGGGCCTCATCCAGTTCATCCCGCTTCCGTTCCTGGCTCATTCCTTTACCATGGATGACCGTAACTGAGCCCGATTCACGATAGTGCCGGACATCAAATTGCGCCCCATTCGAAAAATCAGCATAGATTTCTTTGGGATCAGTATGGAAAAGCTCTTTCACTTCATCCACTGCGCCGTTTTGCTCCGTTTCCAGGAATTCGTACGGGAGCAGCGTGTCCGCGATGACATGCCCGCCGGATGCCACAAAGTCACTGATCTTGTCGAATACGGCCCTGGTGATATGCGTGGTCGGTGGCAGGATAAGTACCGAATAGGCTTCCTCGTTTATAAGGATTTTTCCGTCTTCGACCTTTGCATCTTTCAGGATCGGTTCATCCGTATAATCGAAATCGTAATGGAGCCGGAGCAGCGCATCGGTCAAATAGTAGAAGTCATTTTCAATGACGTCACCGACCGCAGTCCGTTTCTGAGGCGTATAATTCGCCCACAAACTATTCAGCGGATAGAGCATCAATACTTTGGCCACGTGGGTGCCGCCCGAAAGCATATGCCCCAGGCGCGCCATATACTCGGTGAATTTATCGTAATACTTCCACCATGTGTGATGGTAAAACTGGGACGGCGGCCAGTCGCGCTTCCGCTCGCCTTCGATGGAATAATGATAGCCGTGATTGTTAAACAGATTTACGCCGAGGACGTACTCCCAGTCCGCAATCCACTTCATGCGCTCCAGGCTGCAATCCCAGTACGAACCACCCATGGATTCACATAACAACCGGTTGCTACCAAAATGGTGTGCTGCTGAGCTGCCGATTTTCAATGCAATGTGTTCCGCCGGCGCCTCTTCCGTCCCGATTTTCGGGTAGAGGTGATCCACACCGGTGATATGCATCTGCTCCAGATGACGGAAGATATTTCCCTCTGCCCGGGTTGACGCCCTGAGCCAATCTTCAAAAAGGACATGTCCGGTAAAGAGGACATTGTTGTCCTCACACCAGTCCCGGATCCGCTTGTAATATGTGTTTGTATATTGTTCGGACAGGGTATTCCAGAAGTCGTAACGAATTTGGCTGGTTTTTTCTCCCATATCCAGGAACAACGCGGGGAGATGCGGTTTTAGGTCGTACCCGCAACGCTCCCGAAAGATTTTGAACATCTTTTTTGTCCACGGCACCACATAATTATCGGTCCCGACGTGATAATAATGCATCGCCGGCTCATCTGTGTAAAAACCGGGCATAATACTGTTGAAATCATCACCAATAGCCGATTTGTACTGCTCATGAGTGTATTCAATAAATTTGTCGGTCGCATCAGGATTTAGCGCATCGATATAGTAATCAACTTCTTTTTCGAGGAAATACAAAAGTTTCCAGTGACCTTCAGGCGCTTCCCATGGGATAATTTTATCAAAGGATAAATTCGGCGTCAGATCTATAAGATTTTCGATACCGTTCTGAAACTCTTCTTCCGAACAGGCATACGCGACGATCGGTTTGGAATCGCCCGTGTTGACATAGCGCTCATCCCGTGCTTCGAGATAGGTAAATAAGGGACCATAGACATCCAATGGGACCAATTCCAAATACTTTTGACGCAACTCCGGATGGTTCTGTGGCACCTTGCGATCGGCCGTGCCGCTTGGCCAGTTCATTTCATCGTACACCCAGATATCGACACCGACATCTTTGGCAAGTTCGACCACATATTTTACCCTGTCGAACCACCCCTCGGAGAGATACGGTACCTTCAGCCCGAATCTGCCGTGAAGGAATAACCCGGTGACTCCTTTATCTTTGTATTCCCGGAGCTGCCACTCCATTTCCTTTTTATCCAGTTCACCGTTCCAAAACCAAAACGGCAGGATCCCCATCTCCATCGGTGGAGACTGAAAATTTTCTCGGGTGAGTGTATGACCTTCCATAACAAGTTTTGCGTACGACATGTAACCTGTGTCCTCTCTATCTAGATTTTTTTATTTATAGTGTAAATGATACAGTAAAGCGATGTGGTGCATTCAGGTATTTGTAATTCATAAAAGCGTAGTCAATTTTGACACCCTTCCCGGCGAATTCGGTATTAATTCCGAACCCGAATGTGAGATTTCCGTCAGCATAGTTAAAACGATATCCGGCCCGCAGTGCAACAAAATCACTGAACCAATATTCGGTTCCCAAATTATAGCGTTCACCGTAATCGTTGGTGTTCTGCGCATCAAAACTCAATGCAAGGCTATTGCTATTTCCCAGCGAGACAAATCCATTGGATGCTCCGACAAGCTGTACAGATGTACCGACTTTGAAGACCAGTGGGATATCATATCCCTGATCTCCTCGGTCACTCAAATCCTCACTGAGAAACTGAGCGGATTCCGTCGCGAAATTTTGCGCACTCATACCGATGGTAATACCTTTGACTCCGGTCTCGTAATATGTTCCGATGTCGAACGCATATAGGTTGTCTGTATATTTGTACAGTGTCTCCTGTAGATATTTACCCGTTAATCCAATCGACAATTTATCGGTGAATCGCTTCGAATAAGTCAGGCCGATCATCATATCACCACCTGTAAAAGTATTGCCCGTTCTGGCGTCACTTGTACCGCCCTGTCCGGTGACCATTGCTTCATCAAGTTCCCCATAATCCAGGGTTGTTGCGCTTAGGGCAAATGTGCCAATTCCATCCCAGGTATATCCAACAACAGCGGCTGAATAGTTCAAATCTGCCAGCCAGTTTGCGTAGGAAACTGACACCGAGAGCCCTTCAACCCCGGTAATGGCTGCCGGATTCCAGAAGACACCGTTCACATCTTTAACAAGGGCTGTTGTGGCCTCACCAATGGCCACCTGCCTTGCCCCAACCCCAATTTTCGTAAACTGGTATGCTGTTCGTCCACCTTTATTAAAATCCTGGCCCAATACAGAAACCGTAAACGAGAGGAATAAAACAAAGAGCCCAAGACGTGTTCCGTTTTTCCAGTTATTCATAAGACACCTACTTTGATGCTTTCATTAGTTTTGCAATTGTCGGTGTTTCGTTTTGGTTTGATTCACCGGATTAACATCAATTTTCCTGTAAATTCCCTGTTTAATCCTTCGGTCTGCGATTGCACATGGTACACATATAATCCGGGAGCGACGAGTAACCCGGAATCACTCTTTTGGTCCCAAGACTCACTACCGGATAAATTGCCGACGGCATCAGGTTGATGTCGCAGGGTTCTCACCAGGTCTCCGGCAACTGTGTAAATCCGGATGGTACAGCGTTCCGGCAAGTTACGAAATTCCAATTTGTAGGGATCAGACCTACCGAAGCTTCGATCTGCCTCGTTAAAAACGAACGGATTCGGGGCAACATATATATCAAAGTTCTCCACTGGCCCGGGAGCAGCTGAAGTTGGCGGCGTCCGGTTAGTACTTCCGCTTGCCAGTTCGGGAAGATTCTGCACGGTGGTCCCATTTGCTGAGGTCCAGTCATTGGGATCGGAATCGTAGGCGGAAACATAATAGCCGTATCGCCGTCCGAATTCGACGTTCTCGTCGACGAATCTGTATAAGCCGAGGTCCGGATCCCAGTAATTATCGAATTCTGCGCTGGGTATGTCTTTTAACAAATTCCAATAGGCGCCGCGCAAAACGGGCTGCTGCGTATCGCTTACATACTGGAAGTCCCGGGAGCGATACACCCGATAACCATCCAAATCCGTTGAACCATCGTAATAGGTGTTGCCGGTGCCATCCTGTAAGACTGAGTTTTCGGCTAATTTATCCCACGTCACTGCTATTGCAGGATTTTCGCTCCCTTCGGATGCATTCGCAGCGTTGGTTGTTGGATAGGGTGGAGGTTCCGGCACATCAGCGGCCAGAGCAAGAGTATCTACCTGAGCCCCCATGCCCCATTTGACGGCTTCCCGGGCAGCTTCCGCATTTCTCCGGATTGCGGCTATGGTGCTGTCCGGAAAAATGGTTGTATCGCCAGCCACAACATTCGCATAATCCATAACACCTGCAATTTCTGCAATCACGAACCGGACGGATTCACCTGGGGCTAACGTATAAGGTCCGTATGAGAGCGAATAGAAATTCATTCGGTTTCCTTCGTTTCCCAGGACGCCTTCCTGCAAATCAGGAGTTTTTGCAAATTCGTAGAAGTCCCTCTCTGGCCGGATTCCGACATTAAACCGCTCCAAATCCAAATCGTTGCCCATGAAGGTTCCCCCTTTATGGGAATCGATACGCAATACATCCGGAGCCGGAGAGGTTCGCGGGGTTCCATCGGTAGAGCTCGCATAGAGCGCAAGCCAGCCAAAAGCTGCGGGACTCAGCATCTCATCGCCGAATTTTTGTTTCCAAAATTCATTATCCTTTATCTGATAGGGATCCCACGGCATCGGTTCGATTCCAGCATTATAGTTAGTGGAGTATACCAATGCTCCCCCATCTTCATTATGATAATAATCGTGATACGACTCGGGCTGCCAGCCAAACCCACCGGCTTGTACCGCAGTGAGTTCTGTGTGGAAATTAATTTGGTGTTTCGTCGAAACGGAGATACCGGAATGAAAGACGAAGTATACCCCCTCCAGGGTCTGCTCGGGGAAATCCCTCACCAGAGTGTCCGCCAAGGTAGAGACCATTTCCCCGGTATTTGTGAACGTGTAATCATAAATGATAAAATCATCATATCTGGGATAACTCCACACATAGCTGCGCCTGTTGACACTGATACCAGTATTTGTATGCCATGTGGCCGTTGTCATCTCCTCGGGTAAATTGGGGTCGAAATCCGGCTCCTCTATGAAATTTTGCATCTGTTGGATTGGCGTTCTGTTTGACAAGATCCCGTACGCATTGCCTTGTAATCCTGCCGCGTATACTTCATAATCCGTTGGCGTAGGATTAAAATCCGGTGGGTTCCCCGGGGTAAGAAGATCCTTCGTCACAATCCAGACGCCACTTCGGAAATTGTGATAGTTTGCGTTAGAGAATGTATTAACAGCGTTGAACTCCGAACCGACCGGATGGTGATATCCCTCGAATCCCGGATAGAGCCCAAGCGGTGAAGAAACAAGATAATCCCAGGCTCCCAGACTGCCGATCCATCCGTCATTGCGCAGATTTTCCCAAAGCAGTCCTCGTCTGTGGGAGGTCTCATCCAATCCCTGGGAATATCCCAGGGACCCAATACATAGGAGGAGTAGACCCAGGAGAAATTTTTGTATGATGGAACCGTAATTAAAATCTGCCCTCATAATAATCCTCATTCTTTTAAAAACTTCCACTTTATTAAATCATGCGTCATTTATAATTGCACGGTTATCCCGAAGAGTATTTCCCTCGGTAGATTTCTGTACTTCCCTATATCCAGGATTGGTTCACCATTGGCTTTGTAATCAGGCAGATACTCGAAATCACTCTCAACAAATTTTTTCTGATCTGCCCGGGAAGCGCTTTCAAATGCTCCGAGGTAAATCCATTTATTGTTAAACACATTCCGTACTTCTATATAAGGACTCAACGCAATATTGTTGTTTGACCCAATCTGGAACCTCTTCTTCATCCGTAAGTCAGCATTTTGATCCGGTGGGCGTAGATATTTTTCACCCTCAAACAGAAAATAATCGGACCGAAGGTGTTCGTTAGGAAAGACGGACAGATAATCCAGGGAAAAGGTAATTTCACCCAGGATTGAACTTAAAAACGGCATTTGGCGCGGTGTCCGGTAATAAATGCCTGCTTTTAGGCGGGGGTTATTATAGACAATATAGTCACCGCTGGGAGCATATCGAACGGTTCCATCGTATCTCCGCACAACCGGATCGCCGCTGCGCCCATCAATCCCACGCTGCGTGGTAAAGTTCAAATATCCCCAGAGATTACCGTAGGGCGTAGGCCGCGGCGTTTTTCTCAGGGATAATTCAACACCACGTACATCGGCATAATTCCCATTGCCATTAGTTGAGTAGACACCATCAGGTGTTTCGATGGTGGTAACCCGTACGGTATTTCTGATGTCCTTGTAATAAAGAGTGGACCGTGCCAGAAACATGTCGAAGAAGTTACGCTCAAGCCCCACTTCAAAGGCGACCGTTTTTCTCGGTTCGAGTTGTCTGTTCCCGAGCACCCAGGGAACGTCTGAGCCCTCGACAACGAATGTTGTCAGGCTGCCCTGCGCTCCACTGGCGCTATTCCCTTCGCCGTAATCACCAAAATTGGCCCGTTGAAAGAAATGACCATAGGAGAAATGGAGAACAGTCTGTTCGTTGATGGGATGGGATACCCCCAGTCTCGGGCTCAGTTGCCAAAAGGTTTCCGTTGGTTTGGTTTCAGCGTTTAAGGGGTCAAACGGATTAGTATATACGGTATCGTTGGGGTTGTAGAAATCCAGACGCATCCCGATGTTCATTATAAACCCGCCAAACTCCAGCTTATTCTGGAAATAGCCTGCGCCCTGATACGGCCGGTAAATTCTGTCATCGTACCGGGTCGGATATTTTGCTTCGTTATAGTGGTCCAGAATGTAGTACGTGTAATCGAATCCTGTTTTGATTTGCCAGAATTTATTGACCTGACTACTGAGGTCGCCGGAAACATTCCACTCCTGGTTCTCATCATCATACCGGTAGAAATATCCGGTTGTATGATATCCAATCCGATTTTTATAGCCACCAGGAATAGGGGCCCCTGAAGAGTCGACGGCCCGGAGATTATCTCTTGTGGCGTCTGAAGCCTGCCATCCAATGGAATCTTCCGGAAAAACGGTCACTGAGCGATTGGCCTGTACTCTGCTTACTTTGATATCGTACAGGGTCTGGGAACTCAGTGTATGAGAAAACTTTGCCGTGGTTCCAAAGGTGCTAGAATGAGGGAGACCAGGAAAATCAAAATATGCATAGCGCGAACTAACGCCATAATTCAGGGCATAGAAATAATCTGGGCCACCCCCTACTCCCCAGGAGGTTTTTTCCTGTCCGTAAAAGCTCGATAAGTTAATCTTCATTTGAGGAGTGATCTTGTATGTCAACTTAAGGTTGCCATCATAAAAAAGGCCCTGACTCCTGTATGAATTTCCAAAGAGGGGTGCTTCGGATTCGTATTTACCTGTTGCAAAGAATGATAAGTCTTCGGAAAATGGCACCGGTCCACCAAGGCTAATCTCCGTTTGGTAACCTGGTGTTTCTGTATAATTGTTCAGGGGTTGGTGAGTATTTAAGTAGTTTTGGTATGCTTCCTCGGGCGTCCATTCATTCCGCGGATCATATCCGTAATAACCGTTGTTATCCACCCACTGATCAGTATTTTCAATCCACCAATCCTGATGTCTGGCGTGGGTATTTTCCCAGTATAATGTAGTACTGCGATCATACAGAGACGTCCCCCAGTGTTTTTTCCCAGGAGGTGTATACCGCGTATCCATAAAAAAGCTGTAGTCTTTTCCACCCTCCTTTGTCACAACATTTACCACACCGGAAAGTGCCTCACCATACTCAGCATTGAAGGAACCAGTGATGACTTCCACCTCTTCAATTGAACTCAGGTTGATATTGGTGTAGGGATCATGATTTATCGGGTTCCGCACCCGGGCACCATCAACCATAAATGCTACCTCATCCAGAGTCCCTCCACGGATCTTCATTTCACCGTTTTCTTCGTTAATACTTGGCAGAGAAGTCAGGATTTGCTGGAAATTCGTTGTCGGCCTGTCAGCGATCTCTTCGCTCCCCATTATGCGGACGGTGGAAGTTTTATCTTTTTCGACCAATGGTCGTTCGGCCACCACCACAACCTCATTGGATTCAAGTGCCTGCTGCTGCAAGGAGACATCAATTCGTGTGGTCAGATTCATCGAAACTTTGACACCCTTCACTGTCGTCCTTTTATATCCGATCATCGTAATCGTCAGGGAATATTCACCGGTCGGAACATTTGCAATAAAATAATCTCCCTGTTCATCAGTAGCTGCCCCCATTGAGGTTCCGGTAAGGACTACATTCACGCCCGGAAGCGGATCGCCGGTTTGCGCATCAGTTACCGTGCCTGCGATTTTCCCTCTTCCCTGGGGAAACAGGAGACCCGGTAACAGGACGAGCGCCATAAAGCACAATACTTTTATGTCTATTCTAGCTGAGTGGATCACATTCCTGTATTTGGAAGCGCTACTCATGATTACCCTCAATCGGTTGGTTCGTTCATATTTGTTATTCGAATACAATGACGCTTTTGACAAAATCGTCGGCCTTTTTGGTTGCCATTCGAAATGCGTTGTTTATCTCAGTAAGCGGGAGACGATGCGTTACAAGATCATCCATCTCCAGCTTTCCGGCTTCTAATAGCTGTAACCCCGTATTCATTCCATCCATGTATATGTGTGAACTCCTGGAATGCCCGTTTACGATCTGAAAAGCCATCCAATTCCAATGTGCAAGATTAATATTTCTCGGATCTCCCTGATGGAAGCCAAAAATCTCCAGTTTCCCCTCCATGCGCACTAACTGGGCTGCCGTATCCAGTGTCACCTGCTTTCCCGCTGCCTCAATCCCAATATCAACCCCCACACCATCAGTCAGGTTTTTGACTTCGGACACCACATCCTGATCGGTGGGATTCAACATATGCGTTGCCCCACAATTTTTGGCGAGCGTTAACATACTATCACGGGTATCAATCGCGATAATTTTACCGGCGCCCCGGATTTTGAACAATTGAATCATAATCAATCCCATAAAGCCGGTTCCAACAATGGCGATGTTATCATTAAACTGTGGATCCAATTTTGTGACACCATTCACGGAACAGGCTATCGGCTCTCCTAATGCTATATCAAAAGGCGTGTCATCCTGTAATACATACAGACGATCGATATCCTCAGTGATATATTCTGCGTAACCGCGCCCTTCAGCAAATACCGCAACCCGATCGCCGGGTGTGATATCCGTTACCCCGTCTCCGACCTCGACTACGGTTCCAGCCACTTCATGCCCGATAAATCGTGGATATTCCAGCCCTTTTGCATCACCAGTCCACATATCCAGTTCCGAAGTACAGACGCCACAAACGCCCGTCTTGATCAGCGCCTGGAAGTGACCAGGCGTGGGGATGTCTCTTGTTTCAATCTCAAATTTACCCGGCTCCTGTAAAATTGCCGCTTTCATTTTCTGTGCATTTCCCACTCGGACCTGCCTTATTTTTTTGGATACTGCTTCAGTATTTCATTGTGAAACTTGAAATTTACAGGAAGGAACCCGGCACCAATTCCAGGGGAACCGGCGCCGGAAATCCCCACTGTATTTTCATTCTACTTCATCAACAGCGCTTTTCTCGTTGCAACCGTCTTTCCGTCAACTTCCAGTATGTAGAAGTACAATCCACTCGACAGGTTTCCTGCGTTCCAGTCGACTGAATACTCGCCTGGCGACTGGGTCGCACGAACCAATGTTGAGACTTGCTGGCCTAACGCGTTGTAGATGGTTAGGTTGACGTGTCCCTTTTCAATGAGTGAATATCCGATTGTCGTACTCGGATTAAACGGATTCGGATAGTTCTGCTTCAGTTGAAATGCTGTTGGCATATATTCTGAAACCGGATCAATGGCAACACCAAACCCAAGGTTCAGCGTACTAAAGGAGGAACCATCGATATTAATATTCCCCGGATCACCTTCCTGGTGGTAGGCAAAATAGGCATATTCCGCCGCACCGTAATCCGGATCGTACATGTATGCAGAGTCCGGATGTGCCGTAGCACCGCCAACATTAAAGCCGACCTGATTCCCGGATTCAACCTGAGGTAAGTAGATGGCCATTTCAACAGCCCAATAAAAATTGGCGTCATCAACAGAGACCGTACCTCGGACCCAGCCAGAATCTACCGGAGAAATACCATCATAACCCCAATTTAGTGTAATGCCATCCTTATTGATCTTATAGACAGTCGGACCTAAATCCGGGGCATTGCCTGGCCAACCGTGGTATTCTGAATTGGTTTGATCGTCACCAGCGTGGGTACCATCCACACCAATAAAAATCTGCTCACCACCCCACGGGTTGCCTTCGCCGCCCCAGTAGAGTTCCTGGTAATCCTGGAAATCAGCGAACACATAAAGCGTGTCAGTGGCAAACAGGAGCTTGGTGTTAAAACCGATGTCGATGTTCTCACCGTAATCATCGTTCCATCCACCGCTCCAGTTGGTAAAGTTTCCTTCGCCCAGTGTTAAAGTAGTCGCATCACTCCATGCACCTTCATCGGCGGTACCATCAAGGGTGAGGTCCCCTGAAGCAACTTCCGTAATACCGACCTCTACTCCGGTACCGTAGGAGTCGCTACCACCGGCAAATTGCAGAGTGCTAAATGTCGACGCATCAATGTTGATGCTTCCGGGATCGCCTTCCTGATGATACGCGAAATAGGCGTATTCAGCCGCGCCGTAATCGGTATCGTACATATACGCGGAGTCCGGATGTGCTGTTGCCCCGCCAAGGTTAAAACCAATTTGCCCCCCTGCTTCGATCTGTGGGACGTAAATTGCCATTTCGACGGTCCAGGAAAAATTCGCATCATCTACTGCTACCGTTCCGCGAGTCCATCCTGAATCTGTAGGAGCAACGCCGTCATATCCCCAATTTAGAGTAATGCCATCCTTATTGATCTTATAGACAGTCGGACCTTTGTCCGGTGCATTACCCGGCCAACCGTGATATTCTTCGTTGGTCAGTGTATCCAACTCATGGGTTCCGTCAACTCCGAAAAAGATCTGTTCACCACCCCATGGATTGCCTTCGCCCCCCCAGTAAAGTTCCTGATAGTCCTGAAATTCCACATAGACATACAGGGTTTCGGGCGCAAAGAGCATTTTGGCCGAGTATCCAATATCAATATTTTCGCCATAGCCGTCGTTCCAGCCGCCTCCCCAGTTGGTGAAATTGCCTTCGCCCAGCGTTAATGTTGTGGCGTCAGCCCACACACTCTCATCGGCATTTCCGTCCAATGTAAGTGCGGCAGGATCTACTTGTGAGACGTCAACCGTCACGCCAGTCCCGTACTGCCCGAAAGCAAGTCCGGCCACAAGCAAAACCACTGCACCGATTGTTAATCGTGAAAAATGTCGCATCGTATAACCTCCTTGGTTATTGTAACAATGTTGTTTGAATTACAGTTTTCTCAGCGAAAACTGCACTCCCGCTGAACGCCTACACCTCCTTTCGTAATCCCCTTTTAGATTTACGTTCGCTACTATTCTTTTAATCCCGAAAGTGCTATCCCCTTAATGAAGTATTTCTGCCCAAAGAAAAAAGCGATGAGAATGGGCAAAGTCGCCGTAACCGAACCAGCCATTAGCAGGTCCCACTGGGTCGTATAGCGATCCCGGAAGATGGCCAGTCCAAGCTGCACCGTATACATCTCTTCAGAATTCAACACAATTAACGCCCAAATAAAATCGTTGAAGACACCCATAAAAGTGAATATCGCCAACGTTGCCAACGCCGGTTTTGCCAGGGGAATAATTATGCGCCATAACACCCCGAATCGGCTGCAACCATCCAGGTAAGCGGCATCTTCCAAATCCTTGGGAATGGTCATAAAAAATTGCCGGAGCAGGAACGTTCCGAACGCGGAGGCCAATCCGGGGACTATCAAAGCCGGATACGAATCGATCCATCCAAGCCAGTGCAGTACCAGAAAGCTTGGTATCATGGTGACCTGGTACGGAATCATCATAGTTGCGAGGAACAGATAAAACAGAACGTCACGCCCCCAGAATTTAAGTCGCGCAAATGCATACGCCGCCATTGAACAGGTTATGAGCTGACCTACGGTCACCGTGATCGCAACGAAAAGACTGTTAAAATAGAACCGACCGAACGGTGCGGCTTCGAAGGCATTCTTATAGTTCTCGAAGTGAAATTCTTCCGGCCACCAGGTGGGTGGATAGGAAAAAATTTCTCCCAGATCCTTGACGGACGTTAGCACCATCCAGAGAAACGGCGCGATAGTCATCAATGCCAACCCATAGATCAGTATGTGGAGCATGACAGACTTCAAGCGCTCCATCATTACACGATCGTCTTTCAGCTCGGTTAATTTCATATTGCCTTATACACCTTGCTTTTCATGTATTTTACCTGAACGAGCGTCAGAACAATCAGGATAGCAAACATGACATAGGCCACGGCTGAGGCATATCCCATGTTGAAGAATTTGAAGGCATGGTCATACAGATAGACGACCAACACTTCCGTCGATCCCAGCGGCCCGCCTGATGTCAGCACATACACCAGGTCAAAAACCTGGATTGAGGTAATCATGGACATGATCAGGATAAAAAAGGTGGTGGGCGCCAACAGTGGCAGCGTAATATTCCAAAACTTGGCAAATCGACCAGCACCGTCTATTTCCGCCGCTTCATAATAATGCTCCGGGATAGCCTGTAACCCCGCAGAAAAAAGCACCATGTTGATGCCGAAATATTTCCAGATGCCAACGATAATTAGCGCTGCCATAGCGCCCTGCGGATGTTTGAGCCAGTTGATGGGATCGATACCGAAAATGTTCAGTGAATAGTTAACCAGTCCGTAGTTCGGGTCGTATAACCATCGCCATATGACAGCCGCCGCAACGGGAGAAATAATGACCGGCGCAAAAAACATAGTCCGGAGAAGTTTCCGCCCTTTGATTTTCTGCAACAAGGCATAGGCGACTGCCAGGGAAAAAGCCATATTCACCGGAACTGTGCCAATAGTATAGATCAGTGTATTTTTGAGTACCTGCCAAAATTCCGGATCAGATAATAGACGGATATAGTTTTCCAGGCCAACGAACTTTTGGTTCGTGCTGAACATATTCCACTCATGGAAACTCAGATAGAACGAGAAAAAGATGGGAAAGACGATAAATGTCAGTACTATCACCAGGGTTGGCGAGAGGAACAAGAACGCCTGTATTCCGCTTTTATCCAGGCGGTTCTCATTATACTCGACCGCTTCGCTTTCCCGCTGAGTTTCGGGACTCAGGGAATCCGTAGGCAGATTCGGCTGCTCCGGATTATTCAGTTCGTCTGTGGGAAGGTTTGGTACCATTTCAGTTTATCGCTCCACCCGATCCAGCAAATCATTGGATTTTTTCGCAGAGATGTTGAGGGCTTCCTGAGGGGATCGCTCACCAACGGTTGCCATCTCAATTGCTTCCCCAATGTGCCGCAGGATTTGCATGCTGTAATAGTCCAGCGACCGTTGGGCCTGAGCATATTCCATCTGTTCCACGAACACCTTGAAATTCGGATTTTCATCAAGGTACTCCTGGAATTCAGGCACGTCCAGCACCGCATGGCGAATAGGCAAATACCCGGAATCCATAGACCATTTTGCCTGGGTTTCCGGCCGGGTCATCCATTTCAGGAATTGCCAGGCCGCATCCGGATGTTCACTCTGTTTGAAAATTACCAGATATTCCCCACCGGCGATTGTCGCCCGTTTTTCCTCCCCGGCAGGCAACGGTGCAAATGCCCAATCCAGGTTTTGTAACAGATCCTTATACCGGGGAAGGTTCCAGGGGCCATCCATGGCCATGGCAAGATGTCCGGCAGAAAACGCCGCATCAAAATCCGTACTAAATGTACTCAGGTCCAATGCAAAATAGAGATCCTGCCACAACTTGAGTGCCTGCGCGCCGGCGGAACTATTATAGAGGACTCTGGTTTGTTCATTATTGACAATGTATCCACCCGACTGCCAGAGAAAGGGCATCCATTGCCATACCATCCATCCGCTTTGGGGACCTCCGGCAGGATATATGGGCACAAAGAACCCGATTTGATCATTTCTCCCGTCACCGTCCTCATCAAACGTTAACTTTTTCGCGTAAGATTTAAGTTCCTCCCAGGTCTGCGGCGGTTGCTCCGGATCAAGCCCCGCTTCCCTGAACATGGTTTTGTTATATAACAACGCAAGGTTCGTCGCTTCCATGGGCAGACTGTACAGCGTATCCTTCCAGGAGGCATACTGAAGAAGTGCCGGATAGATATCATTCATCGTCTCCTCGGAGAGTCCGTTTTCTCCGTCAATGAAATGATCCATCCTGTAAATGGCTTTTGATTGTACCAAATCCTGAAGGTAGTGCGCATGGATCCATGAAATATCCGGTGCGGTATTGCTTTGTACGGATGTGATTAATTTTTGAGCGAGCGCATCTCCCGTGGGGACGTATTGGGCATTGACATCTATGCCTGGAAACTCTTTTTCGAATTCGTCGATCAAACTATTGAGTGCGGGAACAGTTGACGATACAAAACTGTGCCAGAAGGTAATTTGGACCTTGTCACCTGATGAATTGCTTTTATCAGAACTGCATCCCACGAAGCCCATCAGTAACAAGCTCGCAATTAACAACTTTGTGATAATATTTTTATTATAAAGTCTCACTGTGGAATCCCTTTCCTTAAAGTGGAAACATCCGAAACCAGCCATACCCAGGCGCTCCCGGGCTGAATGTATTATTCCAATTACTGTTTACCATCCATATAAAGTGAACTTGTCCTTCTTTAAACCCTCCTTCAGGCCAGGCTACCGCAACATTGGCTCCTTCAGGCGTTTCACCAAGTACTACCGGGGGTGAAATGCTGTCTTCCACGGAGTCCGGCAATACCACGTGCCAGATTAAATCCTGGAATCCCCCGCTCGCACTTGCACGGATCGCGATACGCCTGACCAGCGTGTCTTCCGGTGTCCAACTGAGCACGAATTTATCTTTCAATAGAGTTTCATCCCGTACGAGCGAGATATCCAGATCCAGCCCTCCTCCTGATAATCCGCGTGGAACTAATGCTGTGGTCATCGTTGTATCGGTAAAGTTCATACTATCGATTGCAGAAGAGTCAAGGTTTGCCGCAAAAACCGATTTTTCCGCAATCCAAAAAGTATATGTTTCTCCGTCAGACAAACTGTCAGCAGGTTCGCCCCCATACGATTGGATTAAATCAGAATCCGGCTCAACGGAAAAGGATACGGGAGAACCAATAATGTCATCGTCGGCTGTATAGATCCAAATCAGGGTTGAATCTAATGCCGCTGTACCGCCTTTGTTTACTCCTGCTGATGCAACCCTGCCGCCCAACCATTGAATATCAGGCGTAAAGCTTTGCGTGACCTTTAAGAGTTCCAGTGCACGATGCCCCTTGTAGGGAGCAAGCACATCATTTTTCGTTTCGTCGCTACATTGGAGCAGCAACAGAGAAAAACACATAACGACTAGTGTTTTGATATAAGGTTTTAAAGGCGTTTTCATACTCTCTTCCCCCAATTATAAACAGCACAATCGTTTGCACTAATTATGCCAAAAAAAAGTTCGCTAAAAAGGCTCAGCCGCGGATGGGTATGTTTCCTACCCCGCAGGCTTTTCTATTGTCTTAATTTCTTTTATGTATCTGACCGAATTTCTCTGAATCAATTCCGGCTTGAGCACTATCCGTGATTTTTTCGCAGCCCCATTTTGGTCTATATCCTCCAGAAGCAGTTTAACCGCCATCTCCCCCATCAGGTCTTTTGGCTGAGCGATCGCGGTGAGTGGCGCTGCAAGGAACGCACCAAAATCGACGTCATCAAAGGAAACAATCGAAATGTGATCCGGAATTGATAACCCTTCCTCATAGACGGCGTGGAACACGCCAAGTGTAATTAAATCGCTGGTAGCAAAGATTGCAGAGGGTGGATCATCCAGGTTTAATAATAGTTTTGTCTCGAGATACCCGCTTTTTTGCCCAAAACTTTTTCCCACAATAAGTGAAGTGGATATAGGAATGCCGTAGTCATTTAAGGCTTGTTTATAGCCAGCAACACGAGAATTATTCGTTGAGGTGTTCCTGAGTCCCTGGATAATTGAAATTCGGGAATGGCCGTTTTTAATAAGGTGCTCAGTAGCCATATAGGCACCTTTAAAATTATTGACCACAACGGAATTGGTATTTAGATCGTCGAAACAGCGATCAAGCAGTACCAGGGGAGTATTCTCGGAGAGCAATTCCTTGATATGGGCTGATTCCAATCCCACAGGCATTATAACAAAGCCGTCCACCCCTTTACTCCTCAACAGTTTGATCTGCTCAATTTCCGTCTCGATATTTTCGTCAGTATTCGCTACGAGGGTACTATATCCGTTCTCATAGGCCTGGACCTGAATCGACCTGGAGATATTTGCAAAAAATGGATTCGAAATGTCGGGTACAATCAGACCGATGGTATGAGTCTTCTGAAGGCGGAGCCCCCGCGCCAATTCGTTTGGCCGGTAATTCAGTCTCTCAGCCGCCGCGATAACCTTTTGCTGTGTATCCGCGCTAATACGATGTTTTTCACTTTTCCCGTTTAATACCCGCGACACGGTTGATACGGATACGCCAGCGATTTCCGAAATGTCAGTAAGTGTTACCGCCATATGAAGGAGCTCTTGCCTTTTTCAGTGTTCATCAGATAAATAAATCCAAGTCAATCAGAATTGTGCTGTTGGGAAGGAATTATTTGCACAATCGTTTGCATTAAAGATAATCGATCACTATAATTATTGTCAAGAAGAAATTAATATTTTATTGCTAACCTGCTTTTGATGAATATAGCAACATTAATTGCAAACTATATATCCCGTATATATAAATAATTATTAGTGTTAGCGATATGAGTCTTATTTTAATTAATAATTGCTGGAGATGGCAGGAATGTCGAATGTATTAGTATTATTTGATTCTCATACGGGCAACACCGAAAAAATGGCTTATTTCGTCCATAAAGGTGTACAAACGATTGCGGAAATCAGCTCCAAAATCAAATCTGTACACGAAGTAATCCCCGACGATGTCTTGTGGTGTGACGGCCTTGCCGTCGGTTCTCCGACGAATATGGGATTACTCTCCTGGGAAATGAAGAAATTCTGGGATGAGGATATGCAGGAACACTGGGGGAAAATCGATGGGAAAATTGGCTGTGCCTTTTCCTCATCCGGCGGCTGGGGTGGCGGCAATGAACTCACTTGTATGTCTATTCTGACTGTGCTTATGAACTTCGGATTTCTTGTCTTTGGCGTTACGGACTATGTCGCGCAACAATTTACGCTCCACTATGGCGCGGTCAATGCAGGAGCACCGCGGACAGAAAAGGCTGAAAAAGCCTGTGTAAAATTAGGTGAAATGCTTGCTATGCATGTGAAAAACAGAGGAAATCAATAACTGACTAACCGGGAGTATTATCACAATGCAATACCGGCGATTTGAATCACTGGACTGGAAAACATCGGAAATCGGATTTGGCGCATGGGCGATTGGTGGTGATGCGTGGGGTGAACAGGATGACTCAGAAAGTCTGAAGGCCCTGAATAAGGCTTTGGATTTGGGAGTCAACTTCATTGATACCGCCCAGGCCTATGGCAACGGACATAGTGAGGAACTTATCGGAAAGGTGTTACGGAACCGTGGCCAGACTGTTGGCGGGGGCTCCGTAAAAGTCGCAACGAAAATCCCTCCGAAACCCGGCCATTGGCCCCCCTTCCCCGACGACAATTGGCAGGATCGGTTTCCGGAAGATTATTTAAGGGAGCGCGTTGAGTTTAGCCTGAAAAAACTGGGCGCCGAAACATTGGATATTGTTCAACTGCACAGTTGGACCCGTGCCTGGAATGCGGATCCTGTTCCGCTACACATATTGAATGAACTAAAAGAAGAGGGAAAAATCTCAGGTGTTGGTATTTCCACTCCTGAACACGACCAAAATTCTGTAATCCGCCCGATGCGGGAAGACCTGTTGGATTCGGTGCAACTCATTTATAATATCTTTGAACAGGAACCGCAGGCCGAACTCCTCCCGGCTGCCCAGGAAAATGGAGTCGGTGTTATCGTCAGGGTGGTGTTTGACGAGGGCTCGCTCACGGGGAAATTCACGAAGGATACCACTTTTCCGGATGGTGATTTTCGAAATCGGTATTTTAGCGGGGACAGACTCGAACGAACTGTTGAGCGAGTGAACAAGATCCAGCAAGTGCTCGCGGAATATTCTGATGAGGCAGATCTCGATATGCCGACACTTGCCATTCGGTTTGCCTTGCGTCATCCAGCCGTTTCTGTGGTGATTCCGGGTATTCGGAATGAATGGCAGGCGAAAATGAATTGTCAGGCCTCTGATGCTGATGATATTCCTGAGGACTTATACAATGAACTTAAGCTGCACAATTGGCGTAAAGCGTTTTGGTATGGTGGTTAATTAGTAAATATTATCTCAATAAGGAGAAGATGGCTCATGGGCTCTGTCACAATTGAAAATGTTACCAAAATCTATGATGAAGATGTGGTGGCGATCGATAATGCGTCGCTGGAAATCGAGGATAAAGACTTTTTAGTCCTGGTTGGGCCTTCGGGATGCGGAAAGTCTACCCTGCTCCGGATGATAGCCGGCCTCGAAAATATAACCAAGGGTTCTATCTACATTGATGAAGAACGGATAAACAATGTCGCCCCAAAGAACCGGGATATTGCGATGGTCTTCCAAAATTATGCGCTCTATCCTCATATGACGGTCTATGACAATATGGGATTCGGCCTGAAACTCCGCAAATTCGATAAAGAAACTATCGAAAAACGGGTCAGGGAAACCGCTGAAATCCTTGAAATCGAACCGTTACTGGATCGGCGACCAAAAGCACTTTCCGGGGGGCAGCGGCAGCGGGTTGCGCTGGGACGCGCCATCGTACGGGACCCGAAGGTCTTCCTGTTTGATGAACCGCTGTCAAACCTCGATGCCAAACTGAGAGTCCAGATGCGCATTGAGATTAAGCGGCTATACAATGAGTTAAACACGACCATGATTTACGTCACCCATGATCAGGTGGAAGCGATGACCATGGGGAACAAAATCGCTGTCCTTCGGGATGGGCGGATTCAACAGGTGGATTCCCCGCTCAACCTCTACAACGACCCGCAAAATAAGTTTGTAGCCGATTTTATCGGGAGTCCCTCTATGAATTTTATCGAGGGTACCATAGAATTAAATGGTTCCTTAGAATTCAGGTCTCCCCTGATAACCTTTCCAATTCCGGATTCAATTGGCAGGGACCTAGAATCGCATAAGGATTCAACAGTTATTTTGGGAGTCCGGCCTGAAGACATGTATGATACAGTACATCCACGATCGAAAAATTTGACTCAGGCCCAGGAAGTCCCGATTGATGTGGTGGAACCCATGGGGAATGAAATCTATCTCTATTTTGGCGGCAAGGAACACAGCTATTGTATGCGTACGCCAGCAGATCGGCAGTATCAGTCGCAAGATACATTATCGCTGGGACTGGACTTCGACAAACTCTACTTTTTTGATTCCGATTCGGAAGAACGCCTCCATTAAACGCCCTCAATCGCATAGGAAGAGTTATGGCAACCATTTACTATGATAAAGATGTCAGTCTTGATCCCATCACTGGAAAGACCATTGCAATAATAGGATACGGCAACCAGGGACGCGCACAAGCCCTCAATTTGCAGGACAGCGGCCTGGAGGTTATCATCGGGAATATTGAGGATGACTTTGCCCGGGCTGCAGCAGAGGACGGGTTTTCTGTATTTGATATCGCCTCAGCCGCGAAACGGGCTGATATCCTTTCAATCACTGTTCCGGATGAGATTCAGCCGGACGTCTTTCAACAGAGCATCATACCGCAATTACGACCAAATCAGGTCGTGAATTTTTCCCATGGATACAATATTCGCTACGGGAAACTGGATCTTCCGGAAAGTGTTGATATTACCCTCGTTGCCCCACGAATGATAGGTGTAGGGGTGCGGGAAACATTTCAGGAAGGAAGTGGTGCCCCGGCGTTTATTGCGGTTGAACAGGACTTTTCGGGGCAGGCCTGGGAGGTCACGTTGGCTCTGGCTAAAGGAATTGGAGCAACGCAGGCCGGGGCCCTCAAATCGACCTTTGCGGAGGAGACTGAACTGGATCTGTTCTCTGAACAGGCAGTCTGGCCCGCCTTTATCAGGATATTGACACTCTCCTACGAATTGCTCAGCAGCAAAGGCTATCAGCCTGAAGCGATCTTAACCGAATTGTACGCCTCGGGCGAAGCGGCCCGGGTATTCCGGAAGATGGCGGATGTCGGCCTGTTTCAGCAGATGAATTTTCATTCTCAAACCAGCCAGTACGGTACACTCACCCGATCGGATCGGGTGATACCTGATGAGTTCATGGAGGTACTGAAGGAATCCCTCACCGAAATCCGGGATGATAGCTTTGCGAAAGAGTGGGAACACGAAAAAGATTCCGGTTATCCCCGGTTCAAAAAGCTGAAAGAACAAGCCTTTCAGCACGAGATAAACTCCATTGAAGAAGCGCTTCACAATCAATTAGAGGAATAACAGGCGGAATTATGGAGTATACGTATTTAGGACGTTCAGGGTTGCAGATCAGCCGACTCGCGCTTGGGACGATGAATCTCGGTGATTATACCTCTAAAACCGAGAGTATCGCAATTATGGATAATGCGTTCGGTTCGGGCATTAATTTCATTGATACTGCTAATCGATACGGGAATCCCAAGGGTGATGGTATCACCGAAACAATCATCGGAGACTGGCTGTCTGAGAATCCGGGAAAGCGGGAGAAAATTGTGCTGGCAACGAAGCTGCACAACCCCATGGGTGATGGCCCGAACGATCGCGGGCTTTCGGCCTATCACATTAAAAAGGCCTGCGAAGACAGCCTGCGCCGGCTGCAGACCGATCACATTGATCTATATCAAATGCATCACGTCGATCGGAATACGCCGTGGGAGGAGATCTGGCAGGCCATGGAACAATTGGTGCGGGAAGGCAAGGTGTTGTATGTCGGCAGTAGCAACTTTGGCGCCTGGCACATTGTGAAGGCGCAGGAACGAGCAATGGCCAGAAATTTCATGGGCCTGGTTTCAGAACAAAGCCTGTATAACCTCACCACCAGAACTATCGAACTTGAACTGCTGCCTGCATGTCAGGAGTACGGGATAGGTGTGCTCCCCTGGAGTCCGCGGGGCGGCGGCGTACTGGCAGGAGTATTGAAAAAATTAGACGAAGGTCGCCGCACGGAAGACTGGATCAACGAATATGTGGAAAATCATCGCTCTCAGTTACAAGCCTATGAAGATCTTTGCGATGAATTGGGTGAACACCCGGCAGATGTTTCGATAGCCTGGTTATTGCATCAGTCTGGCGTCACTGCACCAATTATTGGCCCCCGAACCGTGGAACAATTGGCCGCGAGCGTAAAAGCCCTTGAAATTCACCTCGATGATGAGGTTTTAACCCGGTTAGATTCGATTTTTCCCGGTCCGGGCGGTGAAGCGCCCGAGGCGTATGCCTGGTAAGCTTTAAGTTTACTGGATTCTTAGGACGATTCGGGATTTTCCCTTCGTTCACTTGATTTCGATGGAATATATTCTCCATACAGTTCCTCCATACAGTCCGGGCAAATCCCGTGACTAAATTGAGCTGAAGAATGCTCGGAAATATACCCTTCCAGCTGGTTCCAATATCCCTTGTCATCCCTGATTTTCTTACACGAAGCACAAATAGGTAGCAGCCCGCTGAGTTCCTTGACTTCAGCGATAGCAGCGGCAACTCTCCGTTCCAGTTCTCGTTCTCTGCGTTCCAGCTGCCATATTCTTCCGTAAAAAATAAGTCCCAGCAGCCCGATGATCCCAACCCCCACTGCAAATTTGAACCAGAGAGTCTGATAATACTTCGGCAATACTCTCACACGCACCTGGTCACCGATGCTGTTCAATCCCCCGCTTCCCGTATGGGCGATGACACTGAATGTATAATCGCCGGGAGGCAGATTCGTATAATACGCTTCCCGCCGGGCGCCGGCGTCCTTCCAGTCTGAATCAAACCCCTCAAGCTGATAATGAAAGGTGATTTCGTTCGGGCTGATATAACTCAATGCGGTATATCGAATTTCAAATTCGTTGTATTGAGGTTGGATCACGATTAACGAATCTGCGTTGCAGAGGCTATCGCCAACGACGGCGCTCTCAATTTTTACCGGAGGTGCATTGCGGTCTGGTGCAACCTCTGCGGGATCGATCCTAACAACACCACTCATAGTCGGGAAGTAAAGAAAACCTTCTTCCGATTTCCAGACAGAAGGGCTTCCGTAATTGCACTCTTCCGTTTTCATTCCCTCTGCAGCCCCGAAATGGAGAATGCCTTTTGTTGTGTTTTTTTCCGTGTGATGAATTGCCGCCCCATCTTGTTGCATCCGAAAAATCCCCTGGGGAGTGCTAAACCACATATTCCTGACATTATCTTCGACGATCCCATAGATGGGGATATTCAATGGTTCAGGATTGGCGAAATCCTTCACGACCTTACCGTTGTCCACCTGTGCCACCCCATTATTTGTCCCGACCCAGAGTACACCCGATTGCCCCTGATAAATAGTCCAAACAATGTCGCTTGGAAGCCCGTCTTCCACGGTTAACTCATGAAAAATATCCGAATATTCATCATACCAGGCAATTCCGTTATCCCTGGTCGTCACCCATAGGGTCCCATCCTTGTCCCGGATAATCTTTGAAATAAACTCTCCATGCAAACCCGTATCAGGGTAATACCGGACGTTCTCCCCGTCCGGCTCCCGTGAGAACAGACCAGCGCCCCCTGTTCCAATCCAAAGTTTCCCGTCATCATCCTGGTGTAACGCCCAAATCGTATTGGGGCCGACTCCCTCTCCGATTGAAATATGCCGCACCTCGCCGTCCTGAACCATGTTAAGTCCCGCTCCATCCGTACCCAACCATAGCACCCCACTGTGACCTTCCTCAATTGCAAAGATAATATTGTTCGATAACTCGTCCGCAAACCGGACTTGTTGAATGGCGCCGTCCTGCAAATTATATACGCCGCCACTCACGGTCCCCACCAGTAAACCACCGGTCTGCAGCCCGTGCACAGTATACACCAAATCATGGAACAGCCCTTCCTGGTTTGCAAAGGTAGTGACAAGGCCGTCGCGAAACCGGTTCAGACCGCCGCCCTTGGTCCCCGCCCATATATTCCCCTCCCTATCCTGATGTAAGGAGGTAATGAGAGCACTATGCAGTCCATCCACCGTCCGGAAGGTGGAATAGCCTCTGTTTTCTATCCGGAAAAGGCCGTCTCCTTCAGTTCCTACCCACAACTCCCCGTTTTGGGTTCGAAGTATCGACCATCCTATAAACTCAGATAATCCAAGTTTCTGATTGATATCCGAAAAAACCCCATCTGCGTATTCAAACACTCCCATTTCGGTGCCAAACCATAGGTTTCCCAGAGAATCCCCGGTGATATCAAAAATATATCCGGCCCCGAACCCCAATGAAGTGTTGAACCGTATCTCTGGATCATCCATGGTGATTCGGGTCAATCCGTCCCCGTCGGTTCCGACCCAAATTTTCCCGGATTTATCCTCATATACAGACCAAATATAATTGCCGGACAACCCGTCATTCGCAGTATAGGTCGTGAAATCCCCATTTTTATAATGGGAAACTCCACCACCGGACGTTCCGATCCAGAGCGATCGATCCCGCGCCTGATAAATTTCCCAGATACCGTTATCGGCTAATCCGTCCTTCACAGTAAACACCCTGAATTGTCCATCATTATAGCGGATCAGGCCGCCCTGGCTAGTGCCGGCCCAAAATCCGCCGCGAACATCCGGGCAAATCGTCCAGATATAATCATCAGTCAGCCCGGGAATATCGTTTTTTGTAAATTGTTGGAATTTGACACCATCAAACCTGATTAAACCGGCCCGGGATCCCAGCCAAATATACCCGTCGTTCGTCTGGGTAATTGCGGTAATCGTGTTTTGAGGCAGGCCGTCCCGTGTCAACCAACTTTGATGGACGAATTGCGAGAGATTTTTCTGGAATTTTTCCTGTCCGGAAGCGAGCACGCTTGCTCCGATCACCAGTAATCCGACCGTTAGTATTCGGATCCGGCTCATGAATATTTTTTTGTGTGGTTGGGATGCATGATAGATTTGGATTAGTTGTCCCTATTTTATAAAAACTTGTATCTGTTTCCAACAACTTGCAGGATTAACAGTCGGTTCTCAGGCATCCTTCCGGGATTCGAAGTACTTGCCCCGCACCTCGTCAATGGTTTTATTAGCCCTGGCGTGGAGTATATGAAAGCCTATACCGATTTGGTATTCCGGCGCTTAAATCGCAATCCTTCTTTTTCCGCCAGATAGTGCAGCCGTGTAAAGTTAAGCACGTACTCCTGTTCTTCGGACATGTGCTCGCAAAAGCACGGCGTATATTCCGGCAGCTCTGACAGCTGGTTCAAAAGCGACTGAATATCCAATACGCCGTCGCCGATATCCACTTCGTCATATTTGAGGAACATGTACTCGTGATCCATTCGGATGTCTTTTATATGGGCGGCCGTAATATCTTCAGCCAGAAGATCGAAAGTATTCTCGATAAGTTCGGTGGTCCGAAAATACGTAGCCTGCGACACCATATTCATCTGGTCCAGGTGTAATCCAAAAGATGGATGATCTACGGAATCGATAAATTCCCTGATAGGCTCGGGCTGGTAAAAAAACGAATTGTGAAACGGCTCAATACTGTATGTTGTATTTTGCAGATTTAATCCGTCTAAGATCCGCAATACAACTTCTCTGAAATCCGCCCGGAATTCAGGTGTGTAATTGGCAGGATCGGGGGCAAGCATGTGTCCGGAGGAATGCCGGCTTCCAGCCAGCGACACCACTGTTTTGCAGCCCATCAGATCAGCTCTTTGTAAGAGCGTTCTGATCTCATCGATACGCCGGCTTTGCAGTTCAGAGTCAGTGACCATCAAATTCTCCCAATAGCCCGCTTCACCGACAACAATATCCAGTGAATTTGCCACCTCCCCAAACTCCGAACTCTCCTCATCGGACATCTCTGCCAGATTCCACGGAGCCTGGATCGCCGACAAGCCGTAACAATCGAGTTTTTCGGTAACCGTTCTGAGCTCTTCGATTGAATTTGCTACAAAATGCCCTCCGAGACGCATAACTTGCCTCCTGCCTTTTTATTTACCGTACCCGTTTTCCGTTCTCCAGAAACGGTTCAGCGATCCCTTTCACTGATCCATCCGGCTCATAGATAGTTTCCGGCGCCCACTGGACAGCATAGGCACGACGGGGCTTATCCGTTTTGTTCGGCCCGGAGCGATGAAAACTGGTACTTGAGAACACAGCAATAGAACCAGCAGGTACGTTCACCTCTTCTCCCGGATCGTCACCGGAATAGCCGACGCGATCGTCCGAACCCTCAACCTTTCTGTGTTCAACTTTTTCCGACGTGCCTGCCCGCGAATACGGGATGATATGAATGGTACCATTCTCATCCGAAACATCGTCGAGCGGTATCCAGGCGTTCACGTACTTTTTGTGGGGCGTATCCACATAGCCCGAATCCTGATGCCAGGTGAATTCCGCGCCCTGTTTTTTAGTACCTTTCACCACAAATTGCTCCCAGAACAGATTTGCGGTGTCGCCGATGGTTGCCTTGCAGATCTCCTCCATGAGATCGCTGAATACGAAGTCACCCAGCTCCGGATGGTCCTGGTATGCCAGAAACACGAAATACCGACTATCTTTTCTGCTCAACTCTAGTTCATCCGTCCCCAACTCCTCCATTTTTTCATCCTGCTCTGCAACCAGCTCGTCCGCCTTCTGCTGCAAGAACCTTAGATCCTCCTGGGGAATTACATCCCTGAGAATGAAATACCCCTCCTCCTGGTACTGCTGTTTTAGCTCATCGGAAATGGCAATTGATGTATTTGACATCGTTTTTACTCCATCGTTTGTTGTTAGCGGTTGTTACTTTTCAAGAACAATTTCAATGACCTATGGTATCGCCGATTTGTGATGGCCCTTCCGGAAATCGCCCGGGGACATCTGGTATTCGTTTTTAAACAAATGATAAAAGTGGCTCAGATTGTTAAACCCACAATCCATGGCTATTTCTGTAATAGATTCGGTCGAAAACGACAGTTTATTCGCAGCATAATTCAACCTGAGATTGTTGATGTATTGAGTCGGGGTTACTCCAAAAAATTTCCGGAATACCCGGGCAAGATGCTCAGGCGTGTGCGGAGACATCTCATACAGCGCATCGATCCCCCGGATAAAATTTTCCTTCTCACTCAATTTGCTGATGAGTCGCTCAAGCCACTCAGGGATATTCGCGTGCTCTTCTTCGGACTCCTGCTGAAAATATTCTACAAAAATATCCACCAGTAATGCCCGGAAATATCCTTTGATTTTAGAGGTACGCTCACGGCTAAGAGTGTTGAGGTTTTCCAGTTTTCTGGTGAGCACTTCCTTTTCCACATCTTCAAGAGAGACACAATAGGGAAATTTACTTTCCATCAAATTGGCTTTATCAACCGATTCGCCCAGAAAATCGAACAATTGCCCCTGCACTTCTTTTGAAAAGGCGAGATTAATCAGCTCACACTGCCTTCCGTTTTCCGGGGAATAGTAATGCATATCTTCCGGGCGGATGAAGACCAGATCCCCTTCCTCCAACTGCCGTTCTTCCGAATTTATCATATGTTTCACCCCACCACGGGTGATAAGAAATACCTCATAAAAGTCATGGGTGTGCGGGACGGTGATCTCCTGTAGCGACCTGTGAAACGCGTAATGAAAATCCCGATCCAGGTCGAATATTTCCTCTTGTTTCATACGAATTATCTGAGGATTTGATAACGTAGCCATAACCTAATATCAATATATTACAATTAAATTATCATCATAGAACAAGATTCCATCGCCTCAATATGTTATAATTAAGGCAAATATAAGTCAAACGGTTTTTTGGAGATATCAAATATGTTGAACTTAAAGGAAATAGCGATTGAGCGCGGCGTTTCGATTGAACAACAATTTACTGATACGTATAAGCAGCACATGGATTCCCATAAATCCATCCGGGAAGCCAAGTGTCTCGAGGTATTATTCCCCGCGTCATTGGGTGATATTCAGGAGGGAGACCTATTCGCCGGACGCATAGAGCCTCCCCTGATAGGATTCAGTCCCGACGAGTGGGGACAAACCGCATTCGGCTATTACTGTGAAAAGGATGCAATCAAAGAGTTATTAAACGGCGACTCGATATCTGCTCAGGATAAAGAGACCCTAAGCGAACTCTTGGAATTCTGGAAGACCGAAAATACCTCGACCAAACTACGGAACCGCTATCCGGACAAGATGAGCGAGTACCTCCCCTCCGATAACTGGATGGGCGATTCCGGCATCGCGTTTCCCCTCTATCGGTTGACCGGCGGCAATATTAATTATCGGAAACTCCTCTCTCTCGGTATCCCAGGGATGATGGAGGAAATCCAGCGACAAAAGGCTTCCGCAAACGGCGATCCCGAATTTTACGATGGCGCCAGGATCGTCATGGAGGCCTTCATCAACTCGGCCCACTGGTATGCTGAACAGGCACGGTCCAAGGCAGACAAAACTTCGGATGATCAACGGGCAGCTGATCTCCGGGACATGGCTCAGGCGCTTGAGAATATCACCCAGCGGACTCCCGAAACGTTCAGAGAAGCCATACAACTTTTCTGGCTCTACTCCACCATTTCCGACGTCAGGAACCATGGCCGAATGGACGTGTATCTCGGAGATTTTCTTGCGAATGATCTTAATCAGGGACGGTTAACTGACGCGGAAGCACTGCGACTGTTACAGTCTCTCTGGCAGCTTATGGCAGACAAGGATACGGTCGTTCACAACCGGGTCATCATTGGAGGAAAAGGCAGACCAAATGAAGAAAACGCAGACCGGTTTGCACTATTGGCGATGGAAGCCACCCGAACGGTGCTGGAAGCGGAGCCACAGCTCTCGCTCAGATTTTACGATGGGCAAAACCCCGAACTCATGGAAAAAGCACTGGACGTAATCGCCGAGGGACGCACATTTCCGATGCTGTATAACGATGACGTAAACATCCCTTCGGTACAAAAGGCATTCGGTTTTTCGGAAGACCTCGCCGAACAGTATGTGCCCTACGGGTGTGGCGAATATATCATCGACCACAAAAGCTTCGGGACGCCGAGCGGTGTGATTAACCTGCTCAAGGCGCTGGAGGTCACCCTCCACAACGGCTGGGATCCGTATGACGAACGGAAGATGGGCCTATCACTCGGCACGTTCGAGGAGTTCAGGACCTTTGAAGATCTCTGGGATGCTTACAAAGAACAGGTCGAGCATTCCGTGGAAATTATGGCGGATCAGGAATCTCTGGAATATGAGGTGGCAGGCGAAGAGGCTTCCTATCTCTACATGAGCCTCCTGTATGACGGATGCCTGGAGCGCGGCAAAGGGATGTTTTCCGGCGGCATCGATTACCTAGGCGGGACGCTGGAGACCTACGGCAACACCAATATTGCGGACAGCCTGACGGCGATCAAACAGCTGGTGTATGAAGATGAGCGGATGTCAAAGTCCGAACTATTAGAGGCGCTTGACTCCAATTTTGAAAGATACGAAGACGTCCGGCGGCTTCTCCGGAACGCGCCGAAATACGGCAATGACGATCCGGTGGCCGATGAGATGTATCTTCGTGTACACAATCATGTCTGTAATTACGTCCGCAAGCAGAAGGACCGCACCGACCTTCACTCTTATCTGGTGGTAAACATCAATAACAGCGCCAATACCCTTATGGGACGGCAAACCTCCGCTTCCGCTGATGGCCGGCTGGCAGGCACATCCATGGCAAACGGCAATAATCCCACCAGTGGATACGACGAAAATGGGATCACTGCATTTCTTAATTCCATAGCCAAACCCGCCACGGATATCCATGCAGGCGCTGTACAGAATATGAAATTCGGTCCTGAGATGTTCACCAAGCACCGGGAGAAATTGGAATCCCTGCTCGAGACGCATTTTGACAACGGCGCTCAACAAGCCATGATTTCCGTCGTTGATAAGAACATACTGGAGCAGGCTTTGAATGAACCTGAAAAATATCGCCATGTGTTTGTCCGTGTCGGTGGGTTCAGTGCAAGATTTGTAGACCTGGACCGCGATGTCCAGCAGGAAATCCTGGAGAGGACGCTGTATCAATGACCAATGGCAGTAAAACCACGGGTACCGTTTTCGATATCCAGCGGGGCGCCGTCACCGACGGCCCGGGTATCCGGACTACTGTCTTCCTGAAGGGGTGTCCCCTCCGCTGTACCTGGTGCCATAATCCCGAGTCCCAACCGATAAAGCCGCAACTCCGGTTTTACGCCGACAAATGCCAGAACTGTTTCGAGTGTGTTTCAGCCTGTCCCACTGGGACTCATATCGATAGTAATGGTAAGCATTCGGTCCGATTTGACCGGTGTGACCTTACCGGGAATTGCGTTACTGCCTGCCCCAACGAGGCGCTGGAAATTGTGGGGCAGAGCATGACAGTGGACGATGTTATGCAGGTTGTGAGGCGTGACATCGCCTATTACAGAAATTCAGGCGGTGGACTGACCCTCTCCGGCGGCGAACCGATGCTGCAGTTTGAATTTGCGAAAGCGCTGTTCTCTGCTGCAAAGCAGGAAGGTATCCACACGACGCTTGATACCAGCGGATACGCCTCCTGCAGACATTTTCAGGAGATACTCCCTATCACTGACCTGTTTCTCTTCGATTACAAGGCCACGGAACCCGAACTGCATGAACGGACCACCGGCGTTTCGAATCAACTCATTTTTGAGAACCTCGACTTTCTCTACCAACAAAAAGCGAATATCCTGCTGCGCTGCCCTATGATACCGACCGTCAATGATACCGAAGAACATCTCCGGGCAATTGCTGCTCTCCAAGAAAAATACCCGAACCTTGCGGGTATCGAGATTATGCCCTACCACAACATGGGACGGAAAAAAGGGCAGGAAGTCGGTCTTGAACGGGATAAACTTCAGGTAGGGACAACTCCCGGCGAAACAAAATCCAGATGGAGAAAACAACTGGAAGAATTCGGTTTAGCGGAAGTAATGATGAATTAAGGTTCTCCTAAATTGTATTTTCGATGCTGGTATTTTCAAGAATTTTAACGGAAACAGGTACCCTCCCTCCTAAGGAAAACCCTGCGACTTTTTTCTCCTGTTTTTCTCGGCCTTGCCATGCGGTTCTTAGAACTGCTGCCGAATTGACGTCACGAAAACCAGCTGTCTGACCGACACCCTGGTTTTAAGGGTGGAGGGAGTTCTGGTTTTCGTAGGCTGTTCGGTGTAGGAGTTCTTGAACCGGATGGCATCGCCGGATTTTTGCACACTTTTTTTAAAAAAGTGTGAGAGAAAGGAGTCTTAAGTGCATAAAAATTTACGATTAGATGTTTGGGAGTTTACGGCTGAAAGCCTGCGAACGCTGGCTTTCAGCCGGTACTACTCGAAAGGATTTTGACACCTTATTTCCCTGAATGAAAGAAAAATTCCTGAGGAACAATCTGCTTCTCAAATCCCGGGCCGCTCCACCGGACTACCAATCCATGGCCGAGCACCGTTTCAAAGTACTCGATTTTCAGGGGATGAAATCCTTCTTCCAGCGCGATCTGTCCGCTCCGTGCACGCATTCCGTGGACGCCGTCGTTCCGGACGACTTCTTCTTCCCCGATAATTAGTTTGCTGCCGTCATCAGAAGTCAACTCAAACGTGTATACCCCGGACTGCTCGATCTTCAGATAACCTCCGAAGGTAAACCCAAAGTGATCCTCGCTTCTGGTGAGCGAAATGTCCGGCGTGGGTGTAGTTCCTGTTTCTATTGAATGCAGCTGCGAAAAGTCGGGTAAACTGTCCCACTCACCTTCATAGTGGGTAAACCGGAGTCTTGGCTCGGGCTTTTGCAGCGACTCAGATTTCCTGAGCGAAGTCTCCTGAAACTTGGCAGCGTATATCCTGCTTCGCTTGTCCACCTCACCGAAGGAGGCCGCTTTTAAGGTTGTCTCTTCCGTGATAAGGACTGGAGACGTATACCTGGTCGATTGGATCGTCGGTTCACCTCCGTCAAGGGTATACCGTATGACTTCACCCTTGCGGTTATGCAGTTTCACTCGCAGAGAATCCAGGAACAGCGATCCGTCCGGATCGATGACCGGCGGAGAAACCATAGTATCCCTGTGGTAGGCTGCGAGCTCTTCCGATGGTAATTTTTGTACTTTTCTGTCATAGGTCAGAAGGCCGTTGACCTCGGTTTCCACGTCGGTTGTTTGAGTATAGACCGCGGCACTCAGGCCCGGGTTCTTTTCAAGCGGCCACAGCGCGTCAAAGAGCTGCTCGTACCGTTTTACGAACTGCTGCTTGTCCTGAAAGTCCTCATATCCCCAGTTTTCACTGCTCCAGGTATGGCCATCGATGAACAGTCCTAATCCCCCGAACTCACCGAGCACGCTCGCCCGGCGTTCTTCAGGCGCAGGGGCATCCGGACCGGGATAGATATGCCAATCGATGACATCCCCCACTCCCTTGTCCGTGTATCCGCTGGCGTTATTCACCAGCCGCGTAGGATCTAACTCCTGCACCATCTTGGTAAGCTTTTCCGTATTGTGTTGTCCCCACCCTTCGTTGAAGACGACCCACATGACAATCGAAGGATGATTCGAGAGAGTCTGCACCATCTGGCGGAGTTCGTATTCGAACTGCTGATCGGCTTCATCCGACCGGAACTGCTCGTAAGTGTTCGGATTGGGACTTGGCATATCCTGCCACACGAGCACGCCGAGTCTGTCGCACCAGTAGTACCACCGGGCAGGCTCCACCTTCACGTGCTTGCGAATCATATTAAAGCCGAATTCCTTTGCCTTTTCAATATCGAACCGCAGCGCCTCATCCGTGGGTGCCGTATACAATCCGTCCGGCCAGTATCCCTGATCCAGCGGGCCCATCTGGAAGACGTACTCACCGTTCAGCAGCATACGTGTGATACCGTCTTCATCTGTGCCTAAACTAATCTCCCGCATACCGAAATAACTAGTGACCTCGTCCATCGGTTTACCGGTGTCATCAAGTAACTCAATTTTCAAATCATACAAGAACGGGTCCTCCGGTTCCCAGAGATGGGGCTGCGGAATCGGAATTTCCACCAGTTCACCTGGTGCCCCATCGGCTTCGGCAATCGTTTTCTCGTTTTCAACCACATTAATGCGGATTTGAAAAGACGGACTGCGTTTGTTAGTCGCTACCCTGATTTTTACCATTTCCCTGTCGATATCACTGCTGATGTTAATGTCATCGATATAAACATCGGGAACCGGCTCCAGCCAGACAGTCTGCCAGATTCCAGTTACGGAGGTGTACCAGATTCCGCTGGGATCCAGCACCTGCTTCCCCACCGGATTCGCGCTCTGGTCCGACGGGTCGAAAACACCGACAATTATTTCCAGGGATCCGGATTCTGTATTAGCATCGGTAATATCTATGGTAAAAGGATCGTATCCCCCCTGGTGCTCGCCAACTTTGTTCCCATTCACATAGACGACTGTTTGCCAATCCACGGCGCCGAAGTGGAGCAGAAGGCGCTGGCCATTCCATTCCTCCGGGAATGAAAAAGTCCGGCGATACCAGAGATATTCAGTGGAATCCTTAACTCCTGATAACGCTGATTCTACGGCAAAAGGCACAAGGATGTGTCCGGACAATTCCTGTCCGAACGGCGGGTTTTTCAGATTATCTGCGAAGGAATACTCCCACAGACCATTCAAATTTTTCCATTCTGAGCGTCGCATCTGGGGGCGCGGATACTCCGGTAAAACATTGTCAGGGGTTACCTCCGCCGCCCAGGGTGTCATCACCGGGACATCTTTCGGTGCCCATTGCCCTGCCAACGATTGGTTCATAACCATTAGAATAATAGCCAGGCTAAAGAGAATGATCTTCGAAGGTATGTGCATATCAGTTCCATAGTTAAAAAGTTAAGTGGATATGAGAGTTGTTCACTGTTCTCCGGACGGTACCGATAGAGAATCGCCCGGCGCCACCGGCGTACCAAATTCGGGCGTGCCGTCAGCATTCCAGGTAAACGGCTGCATCCGGACATCCCGATCCCAGCCCGGTGTCGTTTCCTTTTTGGAATGGTAGATAATCCAGTCCTCCGTCCCGTCCGGGGACTTGACATACGAGGCATGTCCAACGCCATACACGTCTTCCGTCCCCTGAAAGACCGGCTCGGACGCTTTCGTCCAGTGTGCGGGATTCAGTGGATTTCCGCCATTGTCCAGCCGTAACATACCCAGTTTATATGTGGTTTGCCACGACCCGCTGCAGGAATAAATTACGAAGACATGTTCCCCGTTTTTCAATACCTGCGGCGCCTCGTTCAGTCCGCGTTGTCCCGGATCTTCCCCGACCCGTTCCCAGATATAATCATCATTGTCTGCGAGCCGCACCCGGTTTCCTGAGATTGTCCACGGGTTGCTCATCGGGGCAATATACAGATACTGGTTGTCATGAGTTGATTCCCAGCCCGACCAGATAAAATACAGTTGCCCATCGAACTCCAGCACCGTACCGTCGATGGCCCACCGGTTCAGGGAATCGGATTCGATGTAGTCGCCGGTATACAGCATCCCCTTGTCATTGTAATCCCCCTGGGGATCCTGGCTTGTGCTTTCCAGGACTCCCATCCGGTGGTCGCGGTTGGCCCCGGAATCGGCGGCATAATAGATGTACCACTTGTCTTCCAGAAAATGTAACTCCGGCGCCCAGATTTCGTCGGTATTCCAGCCGGTGTCCGGCGGAGTCCAGACAATACGCCTTGCGCCCCGCTCCGTCATTTTCCCGGATTTCCAGACCGCTATCCCATCCCGGCCCAGGGATTCGATGTAATAATAGGAGTCGGCGTGTTTTACCATAAAAGGATCGGCGCCATCCCAAAGCGGATTGGTGAACTTCTTAACTGTGCCAGAAGTATCTTGTCCTGATTCTTCTGCCGGTATGACTTTGACATCACAGCTTATTAGCAGGAGCGCTATTAATCCGACCACAACGTTAAACCGGGAAGATATAATTTTCATGTACTCGACCGCGCTAAGAAATAATTCAAATTCATGTTAAAAATCTCCGAGCATAAAATATTCAATTTTCCTCGCAATCTTCTCTTCATCCATTGTCAATTGAAGGTACGAATGTTTGGACTGTACCCCCTCAATCCACGTGTTTCCGCCGTTGTTATCCGGGACACAGACGCCATTTGATATTCTATCCCAATAGGTTCCAACACCATTTCTGACCGCATATAAAACGGCCGTTTGGTCATACGTCGCATTATCCAGGATTTTGCCAGTGAAATTTTCTCTGTCCCAGTGAGCATGTTCGCTGAAATGTCGATAGCCTTTAGTGAGCGGGTTCTCCGGATCGATGGTGTTCAACACCTTCCCTGTTTTGATAGCCATGCCCACTTCGTAGCCGGTAAAAGTAATAGGGACAGTTAATTGAGAAATAACAAACTTCGTGACCCCAGGCATATCCCCTGAAAAGTTCCACTCCCAATCGCCCTGGGGAAATTTGCCGCCCATGATGACAAACTCTTTAACTTTCTTCTCGATCAATTCCTTCCCGCTTAAAGTAGAAATTGTATCACCTTCGGATTTGAGCAAATCAGCAATATTCTTCAGCGGACCGACTGTCACAATAGTGACGCTGGAGTCAGGGTTCTCTGATAATAACTCCCGGTACAGTGTCGTGGCATCGGGGACATCCTCGTAATTGCATTTGTATGGAAAATTATCAGTAATCGGTTTACTGTAATTCCAATCATCAAAACGGAGTGAATCCTTTCTCGTGCCAATAGGAATATCCGGATGTCCGTAGAATTGATTGACCGCATCGATGGCCGGAACAGTATATTTATCCATGGACCAGCTCATAATACCGAGTAGGTAGCATTCTCCCTGATCGACAAAGTGGTGCAACATGACCAACGCCCCCAGGTCATCGGCATCTCCGCCGAAATCGGTATCGAATATTATTTTCGGTTGTGAATGCACGGAATGTGTTAAAAATACAGTCACGATGACAAAAAGAAGTAATCTTGTAATCTTCAATTAGAACCTGCTATCAAATTTCCGCAAACAGAACAGGTAATATACTGCAGTTATGAGGACACTCAAAGCAGAGAACTGCCTGATTTCGGGTTGGTCAATTCTCCCGGGCATGAATTATTCGATTCTTAACTTTCACCACTATAAATATGGAGAAGGCAATAATAATAAAATGCACGACAGTTGTCAGAAATTGATCATATCGGATCGACACTAGGGGGACATTTCACCGGTGGCGCTGTCAGCGGATTCCCGAAAGACAATAGCCAGGTCGGCAAATTCCACCCCACCAAGCAAATACCCAATCGGCGGCATAATAATATCGGTGACGAGCGAATTCACAATTCGATTGAATGCCGTCCCCAGGATGATCCCGACTGCCATATCCACTGCATTTCCCTTGATGGAAAATTCTTTAAATTCCTGCCAAAATCCCATATGCAATTCCGCGGTTTCTTGATCATTCACAGTCCTTGCCCATCCTGAGTAACTCAGGAAAATAATTGGGCTCTGGTAGGGAAATCCACTGAAGCGAATGATAAGTCTGTTGACTCTTACGATGTTAGACGGATTTCACTGGAGGGACTTTTCTTGGAGGGTGTGTGAGTATGCCAAGTCAATGAATATTTTTATAATAACCCCGGAAACCTTGTATCACAGAAAACACTGTAACCCATAGATATTGTTGTATGTAGAGGCGTTTAATGGAGCGGCTCTACTTCGTTGGTAATATTGATGTTAGCGCCGATAAAGACCATTCATTTGATCCAATTCATGAATAATCCAGACTATATTTTTTTGGGATTATTTGTAAACCAAAAGTTCCTTGCAGTTCGGGCAAACGGTATGAGAAAATACAATGTCCGGATGGTGTACAAAATATTCCTCTACCAAATGCCAGTAACCATCGTCGTCTCTGATATTTTTACATTGGACGCAAATCGGAATTAATCCTTGTAACTTATGTATTTCCTCTATATGACGGTCGAGCTCCTTTTTATGTTTTTGTAGTTTCTTAGCCATCTCCAGCAATTGTAACTGCTGCTCAATTTGTGTCTTCAGTTTTATCATAAACTGCTCATAAAGGGCAGAGTAATCATTTTTTTATTATCCAGGACACAAATAGTACCGAAGACCTCCCCATTTGGAAGAAAGATAGGATATCCCAAATACGAAATCATATTGAGCCGGATGTCAGGATTACTCTCCCATTTCGGATCACTCAACGCATCAGGGACCAAAAGTTTTTCTCTCGAATTAATAACGGTTTCGCAATACAGTCCCGAGCCGTTCCAAATCTCGGATTCACCGGGAGTATAGGGATTCCCCGGAGTTTGGCTCGCAACGAATACTTCGAGTTCCTCGCTGGAAACCCGCATGATCAGTCCGGCAGGGACTTCAATAATTTCCGCCATGATATTTACGATTTCCTGCCATTCCTCAACCAGGCTCTGCGGAATTTGAAGTGCCTTATTGATCAGGTTTTTCAATTTTTTATCCTTACACAATAATGTGGTTAGTGATCCACTGGTACGATTCCTCTGGCCGGATCAATTTCGAAGGATTGGGGGGTGGAGTCAGCCTTGATATCACGAGCCTTCGTAATCTGAAATTGTCGCTTGGCGTTTGCAGTAACCTCACCGGTTGCATACAAATCAATTACAATATCATACCCGTTTAACAGCGCCAGCGATTCTTCTCCCGCGTTGCGTTGGTAGAGATGTGTATCTAAAACAGTTACCTGGGGATGTCGCAGCATTCGGTTTTTTTGATGTATGAGTTCCACAAACCCCTCTAGATTGTTTCGAACTGAAAGCGGAGTAATTGAATCGAAAACCACCCGGATCGGGGTTTGCATTTGGGAAACACAACTGAAAATATAATATTTCAACACTTCGGGATCCGACAGGTTTAACTGAGGATTATTTCCGGAATAGGCATCCAACAACTTCAATTGTCCGGAATGTAGATATGGTTCCACATCCACACCTACCGTAGATAGCCGCCGAACCGTATCCTGCTCTGGAGCATCTGCGGTGATTAATAATACGGATTCCTGATTTTGTAATCCCTCCGCCACAAAATTCATGGCCATGGTTGATTTTCCCATGCCGGCTTCCCCCCGAATCAGCCATGCCGAATTATAACGCAGGGGGTTCTCGATTCTGGATTGAAGCGGTGTGAACGTAAAAGTGGTCCCCTCAGAGTCTGGGGTCTCCATCCATCCGGAGGTATAGAAGACTTCAATTCCATTCTCTCCGATGATCATGCGGTGCATCCCTTTGACGTGATTTATGCGGCGCATTTTGTACACTTCCAAATACCGACAGCGGTTATTGTGCTCCAAATTGCTCCGGAGAACAATTGTCCCATCTGCAACGGTTTCCTCCACTCCAGCTCGCGATAATTGAGTCGTAGCGTGTGCCGGGATATCAGAAATTAATAACCCTGTCACATCATGGTGTTGAAGCAACGAACGAATTTGGTACATTTTTTCCCGGATAATCGCAGGCTCCTCCACGCGATGTAAATAGACAGAAAATGAATCCATGATGAGCCATTGCGGTTGATAACG
Organism: Candidatus Neomarinimicrobiota bacterium; assembly: GCA_021734025.1. NCBI lineage: Bacteria > Pseudomonadati > Fidelibacterota > Fidelibacterota bacterium. The sequence goes on along the minus strand of JAIPJS010000001.1, from coordinate 84,764 downwards.
TTCAATCTCCTGTTCCAATCTGGAAATCACCTCCTCGATCCTGATAGCCGTCTGGGGAATATAAAAAAAATGGCCCCTGTCTTCTGCAATGGCCTGTTCAAACGACCAACCAAAATGGGTTGCCGTTCTCAATAAGGCCCGCCGAGATTCCTCAAAAGAGTAATACAGACCGGTGTCTCCCCGCTGTAATGCATTATGGAGTATTTGCAATGCCAGGGTTGTTTTCCCGGTCCCGGATACTCCCGAAATCAGTAGAGTCTGACCGGACGCCAATCCCCCATCCACCAATTCGTCAAACGCCGTAATTCCAGTTGAGCGGATTTGCTCTTCTGCTTTGTCCTCACTGTCCGCCACCGTTGTTAAATATTGAATCTGTATTCCATCGGTATCAATATAAAATGGGAGAGGGGCAGTCACTGGATTTTGCCCCCGCAGTTTTCTGACCTGGAGCAACCGCTGGGGTTCTCCAGCCACCTGTCTCATCTCCAACAAGATAATTCCATCAGCGACGGCAAATTCAGCTCCCTGGCTAATTTCGCTGATATCATATTCCCCCACCAGAAAAGTGGTACATTGTTGTCCGTAGAGCCGAACTGCAACCTGATACACAAATTGCCGGAACTCATCAACTTGTCCCCCGATATCCCGAATGGCCTTGAAGGAGTCGATCACCAAGATATCCGGGCGGTATTGCTGGACTATTTCGAGTATTTTGTCGGAAATCTCACCAAATTTCTTCTCACGGATAGTCGGTCCGATATCATCCAATTGAAAACGGGTTTGAAAGAGGTCGCTCTGGAAAAACGAAAAATCCCGCATATACCGGATAATTTTTGCTGGGGGTTCTGACAGAGTCGTGAGATATAAGACCTTCGACTGTGGCTGTCTTTTCAAATGATGAAATAGCAAATGATGGGCAAAAATAGATTTTCCTGCGCCAGGGTGGCCAGCAAGGATATTCAGCGATTGTTTCGGAATGCCTCCCCCGAGGATTGCATCCAATTTGGGACTAAAGGTAGTATGCACATTGTGTTTATCCATTGTGTCATTTCCTTCCGTTTCTCTGAATTATGTAACGGCTATTTCAAAGGGTTTGGGATTTAATATGTTATACACCTGCCGGTTAAACTGTTCGATATTGAAGGGCTTGGTCACCACTGACCTGGCACCGGCACTCAAAAGTTCGTCCCGGGTTTGATTATCCACATATCCCGTCATTGCAATCACCGGGAGGTCCGGATTCGTCGCATGAATTTGCATTATTAACCTTCCTCCATTGATATCCGGAAGGCCAATATCGGTGAGCACAAGATCGATTTTAGGATTCGAGGTGGATACAATTTGAAAGGCTTCTTTGCCATTCGGTGCTGTCAATACCCTGTATCCCTGCGCCGTAAAGGACTCCTTCATCAACTGTCGCAACGGTTCTTCGTCATCGACTACGAGCAAATATTCTCCATCCCCATTGTACAATTCCCTCCGCGCTGGTATTTCATCGGAATCATCCCCCTCTTGTGTTGTATGCAGGGGCAATCCAAGTATAAACGTCGCGCCCTCACCTGGTGCGCTGGCGACAGTAATCCATCCGTCATGCAAATCCATAATTTTTTTGACCACTGCCAACCCCAGTCCCGTTCCCTTGGACGAAGATTTGGTGGTGTAGAATGGCTCAAATATCCTGGACTGAATTTCCTCGCTCATACCAAATCCTTCATCAATTACTGTCAGACACCAGTACTCCTGTGCTGTATTAGGACGGTACCGCTGAAGTTCATATTCCTCCGGTTTGCGGGTAGCGATATGGATGTTACCACCGTTTGGCATCGCGTCCGCTGCATTAATACAGAGGGTGAAAAGGACTTGCTGTAGCTGACTGGATTCCGCCAACACCTCAACAGAAGAATTAACATCAGCAAGATGCACATGAACATCCTTTGGCAAAGTATATTCGACCATACTTCCAAATTCCTGAAGTAATGGCATCAGACCCAATGGTTGCATTTCAGGTTTGGATGACCGGGTAAAGGTCAACATTCGATTGGTAACGGCATTCCCGCGCTCTACACTGGATTTAATAATCCGGAGATACTTCAGAAACTTCTCATCATCGGCTTGTAATTCTATCATTTGGTTGGCCCCGTCTATTGCTGCGAGGACATTATTAAAATCGTGGGCGATACCACCGGCAATTTGGCCCATGGCTTCCATTTTTTCAGTTTGAAAGAGTTGTTGTTCCATCTGTCTTCGTTCACTGATATCCGATATTACCGCAATGACTCCTGTCATATCGCCTGCTTTATTCCGGAGTGGAGCTGCGTTAATCGACAGGTAAGTTCTACACCCGTCTTTCGGCTCAATCGCATGTTGGTAGTCCCAAATTGCCTTGCCGGTTTGACGGACCTGCGAAAAAGGTAACTGTTCAGCGGGGATGGGATTCCCGGCATTATCAGTGATTTTCCATTCCGGAGCATCGTACGACCGGTGGTGCAGGTCACTTTCCCGCAGACCAAAAATCGCACGGGCATGACTATTTGCAGAATAGATGTTTCCGTCTAAATCGAACAGGGTGATTCCGACCGGGCTGGTTTCTGTAATTTGCCTGAGGGTCTCACTTTCCTCACGCAACGATGCTTCGGCCTTTTTCTGTTCGGTTATATCAGTGAATATCACTGCAACATAGGGGTATTCAGGCGAGTACGCCGTAATTTCGACCCATAGCCCCAGGGATTCGATATAGGTTGTGAGTTGTTCTTGTTGTCCGGTAGTGGCAACTCTGCTGTACAGTGCTATCAACTCTTTATCTGTCTCCCAAATCTCTGGAAAAACATCCGTGATCATTTTTCCTTCAATTTGGTCCCGAGATATCTTGAGGATGTGCTCGAAAGCAGAGTTCACCGTCAGGTATTCCAAATTCACTGGAGTACCAGTATCATCATACTCCATACGACACAAAGCAAAGCCGTTATGCATGGATTCAAAGAGCTGATGATACTGCTCCTCACTTTGTTGGAGCTCATGCTGGGATTCACGACGCCCGATAAACCTGGCAATTCGATCGGCAAGTGTATTAATTAGCCACCGTTCCTCCTCCAGAAACGGCCCCTCATCGGCTGTTGGAAATTCTTGCAGATAGGCCACTTCAATTTGGCCCCGAGGGCTATCACCAACTAGGATGTCGGCTGACTGGCACCAAGCGGTATCCTGGAATCCTGCAGTAGCATACTCTTGCCCATCCAACACAATTCTGACCACAGTCTGTTGGGGATACTGCCATGATCCAGCTATCACTTCAAGCAGATCTACCAGAGTCGTCTTAAGATCCAGTTCCTCGTTGATTATCCGGGAGGTTTCATAAAGACCTCGCAACTCTTTTACTCGCTGCTCAAGTGCATGGGTTTGCTTCAAAAGTTCCAACTGAGTTTGTTTTCTTTCAGTAATGTCCCTCCCCATGCCAAGATACCCCTCATCTTCATCCCGTGTATTCGTTAATCGTGAGATTGTCATGGAAATCCAGCGCTGTTGCCCGTCCTTCCTTTTTATCTGGATTTCCGCCTCAAATTTCCCTTTGGTGTGAATCGTTTCGAAAATGTGGCTCATTTCTAAAGATCTGGAATGAATCCAGGTAGAAGTAGGAATTGCCTGTGCCATTTCCTCTGCCGTATATCCAAAAATCTGTTCGGCGCCCTGATTCCAGAATTCAATGCGAAAATCGTTATCAGTTACAAACACAGCATCTTGCACATTTTTTAGTATTTGGGCTTGGCGAAAAATCTGCTTTTCATAGGTTTTTCGGCGCGAAATATCCCGCACGACACTCAAAATGACCTGTTGCCGTTGATACCGAACATAGCGGGAGTTAATCTCTACAGGCACAAGGGAGCCTCCTTTTCTGCGCAGAACGGTTTCAAACAGCACCTGCCCCTCCAGTTCCAACCTCTCCCCTACATCGTGATCTCCAACCACATCGATATCCTCCGGGTGCATTTCCTGGAACTCGTCTCTGGTATATCCCAACAATTCGACGGCTCGTTCATTCACATGGAGGAACGGCCCGTCTAATTTTCGCAGAATTATCGCATCCCCAGTGGATTCAATGATTAATTTCAGATTTTCTGCAGTTATTCGAATGTCCTGTTCCAACAGGAATCGTTTATACGCGGCCCCGATAGCCTCGGCAATCTCTTCGAGTCCATCGAGACAGTCAGAGCATTCGTCCATCCCCTTCCCGGCGAATTCCAGGAGCATAACGGGGACTCCTTTATGCAATATAGGGACGATAGCCAAGACCATATCTGAGGCAGAAAGCGTCTTCATAAAATCGCAATTACAATGGTTTTCCTGTGCAGTGATATCACGCGAAGAAACCAGGACGGTGCCAAATTCGGTTCGCCGATAGTTTTCCAGATTCTCATTTAGGAAAAAGTGATCGCATGTCCGTCCCTTCATGGCCTGTCGCAAGATATTTTCATTCGCCGATTGAATTTGATCCTGCAAAAACTGAAACTGGATATCTGCGGTCATAGGAGATTTTGCCTGATCCCCTTCGCGGTTGGGAGTTGGATATACGATTTGAAACCGGCGATACGGATTCTGCTCATACAATAGAGTAAAAATATCCCGGAGGAGATTTTGCCAATTATTCGGTCGATTTAATATATGGAGCATCGACTTGATAATAGAGTCTATAGTTGAATGGATAGAATCATGCATTGATTCACCTTGTCCCTTTGATAGAACGATCGAGGGAATGATACGGTAACACCCGATATGGGTAAATAGTCATTATCATGAATCTCGTGTCACACAAGAGGTGACAGGGAAAGTATAATTGGGATACTTCCGGAGATATTGACTATAATTCGGTTTGTAGTTCACTTAAAATGGTTCCCAACAGGGGAAGTACTTTCCGGAACTCCCCTGATTTATTGATATAATAGTCCGCTCCAGCCACCATCGCAGCCTTGCGATACCCTTCCTCGTTATAATTGGTCAAGATCACTATTTTCATTTCGTGTGAAATTTTTCTAATTCTCTCCGCGATATCAATCCCGTTCCCGTCGGGCAACTGGATGTCGAGTATCACGACATCAGGCAAGGGAGGCTGAAGCGCTTCCTCTGCCTGGTGAAACGTTTTGGCGCTGGTAATAACCACATCTGGATATTTCAATAAAATGAGCCGACGTAATCTGGACAGAATAAGTTCTGAATCATCTACTAGCAATATATGCACAAGGGCTCTCCTTTAGCCTGGCAATAGAGTAATTGAAAATACTTGAAAAATGTCGGTAAAGGCATCGTCGAATAAAGACAAACTGTGTCGTACAAATGACGACAGCATGCCGTCAATTTACTGACTTGACCTATCTATCCAAAAGGCGATTATCGATAGCATAATGGATAATATCACTGGTGCGACTTAAATCTAATTTCTCTAAAATACGACTCCGGTAGGTATTTATGGTGCTTCTGCTCAATGACAAGTTCCTGGCGATTTCTGCACTGCCCTTCCCTTCCGCAAACTGGATCATGACCTGGTATTCCCGGGTTGATAACCGGGAATGTGGAGCCTCAGAGGTCTCTTGTTGCAAGGCAAAGGCGAGTGCTTCAGCGAGAGACTCCGAAACATACCGACCTCCACGGGCAATTTTTCGGATGGCTTTCAGGAGTTCATCTCCGTGCCCGCTTTTCGTAATATATCCAGCGGCTCCGGCTTTTAAGGCTCGAATGGCATAGGAATCTTCAGGATGGACACTTTGGATTAATACACTTGTCTCCGGTGAAAACCTCTTGACCTCTTCCAGGAAATCCAGCCCGGATTTTCCCGGCATAGAAATATCCAGTACCATCACATCCACATCAGACGCCTGCAATGTGTGTAACGCCTCCCCCGCATTGCTGGCTTCTCCCACGAGATCCATATCTATCTCATTTTCTACGATCCTTCGAAATCCCTCGCGAATAAGCACATGATCATCAGCAATGAGCAACCGAATCATACTATTATCCTCCAGTTCATGACCCTAACGGGATACGAACGCTGACGGTCGTCCCAGATTCATCGTTCCGCGCCATAGTCATATCTCCCCCCGCGACTTTCGCTCGCTCCCGCATACCAATTACTCCAAAATGGTTTTTCGACGGAATTTCCGATTCTGAAATTCCAATGCCATCATCCTGAATCGAAACGTGTAATTCGTTCCCCTCTTCTTGTACCGTGATCGATACCTGAGAGGCTTTGGCGTGCCGCACAACATTTGTCAGCGCTTCCTGTACAATTCGGTATACGGCCAAATCGTTTTCCGAACCAAGTGTTACCCGGTTTATCCTATTGTCGTACAGTACCTGTAATGCCACTTCAGTTTGATAATGTTCCGTGAGTTGTTCCAAGGCGGCGCCCAATCCCAAATTTTCCAGGACGGTCGGCCGTAAGTTCATTAAAATCTGCCGCAATCGATGCATCGCCCCGTCGATGGTATGTGTCATCGAATGGATCTCGTCCAACACCATCGCCGTCTCCGTCGCAGGCAATTTGGCATTCTCAAGGGACTGTTCCAGGAACGAGAGATCCATATTGAGGGCGGTAAATACCTGGCCGGTATCATCATGGAGATCCCGCGCCAACGCTTGGCGTTCCTCCTCCCGCACCGATTGCAGGTGGGCGGCTAACGCGCGTAATTCCTGCCGGGATTCCGCCAGCTCTCTCAGACGCTTTTCCCGCGCGGTGACATCCCGTATCAACCCTATAAACCCAATGACTTTCCCATTCGGTTCCTGCAGGTAATTTGTTGCCGTTTCGCCGCGGAAGGTTTCACCGGACTTTTTCCGGAATTCAACCACCAGCGTAAATTCGGGATCCTCCATATGGTCGGCGAGTTGTGTCCCCATGCGCTGATAATCTTCCGAATTAGCATATACATACGCAGTTTGTTTTCCCTTGACTTCCTCCAGTGTATAGCCAAACAAGTGAGTGAAAGCCATATTGCAATCGATAATCTCCCGTTTTGTGTCGGCCACCAAAATCGCATCCTGTATGCTGTGGAAGAGGTCGCGGTATTTCTGTTCATTCGCCCGTAGCTCCTGTTCCGTCAGTTTGCGATTGGTGATATCGACCAAACTCCCCCGGACAATAATTCCTTCGCCCTGAGCATTGCGTTCTACGACTTCTCCGACAACCACGAGCCAATGAATCGACTCATCCGGGTAGATAATCCGAAAATCGAACTGATACCGGTCAGGCCCACCCGGTGCCACCGCTTCCTGTATTTTTCTGTTCGATAACTCACGATCGTCCGGATGCGTTGCATTCAGGAAAGTGTCAATTCTCCAGACATCCTGCCAATCTAATCCGTACAATTCGTCATGATTGTCGGATCTGGACATTTCATTGATGCGGAAATCGTATTCCCAGACGGCCACATTCGCCAGCTCGGTAGAAAGCCGTAGCCGCTCTTCACTCGCTGTCAACGCCTCATTCGCTCTCTTCTTGTCAGAGATATCCCGCAAAATCATACTCGTTCGCATTTTTCCGTCGCTGTCCTCGAAGACCGCGGAGGTAATTTCCACCGGAAATGGGGTGCCGTCCCGCCGAAACATCGTCAGTTCGCCACTTGTTTTCCCAGTCTTTTTTCGTTCCTCCAACATTTCGGCAAGTCGCGGATCGGACGAATCGACCAGTCCGGCCCGGCCCGCCCGGATAATCTCTTCTTCAGTGCGTTCGAACATGGCACACGCGGCGGGATTCGCTTCCAGGATGGTTCCGTCCGGCGCCGTCAACAGTATGGCATCCATGCTGTGCTCGAAGAAGGCGTGATACTGCTCCTCCGAGGCCCGGATTTTCTTCTGGGCTTCGCGCCTTTCCGTGATATCGGTAACAACCACCTGCACAGCAGGTTTGCCCCGATAGGTCAGCACAGTCGCCACCACCTCCACATGTAATGGCGTACCGTCCATTTTGATATAAACATCTTCGACGGGATACAATCCTTGTTTACCTGAAAGCATCCGTTGAATCCGTTGTCGGGCCTGTGCTAATCCATCGGGATGAATGATTGCACTAATCGGCTTTCCAACGAGATCCTCCGGCGATTGCGCACCCAGAATTCGGGCGCCCGCCGGATTCACAAACACAACCTTTCCGTCACAGTGCACAGCGATACCGGTCGGGGCGACGTCGATCAGGTTGCGGTACCGCGCCTCGCTCTCCTCCAGCGACTCCTGCGCCCGCTTCTGATCGGTGATGTCCTGCGTCGTGTTAAGAATAAATTGTTCACCATCGATGTCCAGGATGTCCATATTGACTAAAAATACCCGCTCGTCCCCTGATCTGGTCCGGAGCGGCATCTCCTCGCGGTGGACTGCACCGGTTTCCTGCAAAGATTTGAGAATCCGCTTCCGGGTTTCAGCATCAGGATTTATCCCTAACTCCCGGGTGGTTTTACCGAGCGCTTCCCCCCTGGAATAACCAAACGTCTGTTCAAATGCTTCATTGACATCAACCAATACTCCGTCGGGCATTCGGGATAAGGATGCTGGATACGCGGCTTTTTCGAACAGATTTGCATATTTTTTTGTATCCTGCATATTTTCCTTCACCCGTGAATACTTTACTAATTTTTTCCCTGGAGGAAGCCTCAGTAGACCACTCCCGATGAATCGAAACTTTCTATTAAATCGCTTCTAAGAACTGAAAAGGTGATAACTACCCACAAATGCTGCTAATTCAATGGATAAACTGGTTACATTCCCAAGGTAAGTCAAGGGCAATTGTTTAAATAAATTGCTGGAGTCTGGTAGTGTGCTTTCCCTTTCCGGATTATACTGAATTTGTTTCCGGTTGATTAATCAGTCATCTATATTTTCTGCGACTGAATATTCCTGAGCATAAATTAAGCACAGGCGATAGCAGTGACATTCAGGAGTGGAATTATAAATATCGCCGGGATGATATTTATCTGACTGCATCTGTGTGTCGATTTTCATGCACTCCGCATGATACTTTCCAGCTTTTTCCCTTTAGCCAATTCGTCCACCAATTTGTCTAAATACCGGACCTGTTTCGTTAACGGATTGTCAATTTCTTCTATCCGGTAGCCACAGATGACACCTGTAATAAGGTGGGCATTTGGATTGAGTGTTGCTTGCTGAAAAAAGATCTCAAACGTCACTTTCTCATCAATTATTTCTTGCAGTTTCTGTTCATTGAAGCCCGTCAACCACTCAATAACCTGCAATAACTCGTCTTTAGTACGGCCCTTTCGCTCAACTTTTGCAATATAGTGCGGATAGACTGAGGCAAACGTCATATTTGCGATGCGCTCATTGTGTTCCGGTGTTGTTTTCATCGTTTTGTCACCTTTCTCATTGCCGATGTCTTCTAATGTTTTTGGGGGTTCACCACGTTTTATCTGTCCATATACCTGCAGAACACGATCCCTACAGCCCGAACATTTCCGCAAGATCGCCCACGGCTAACGTTCCCCAGAGAATAACGAGCCCCAGATTGATTTTTACTCCGAACGGCATGAGGAGCCCAAACCTTTCTTTGAGAATAGTACTTCCCATTGGGGAGTATAGGAGAGCAACCAATAAGTAAAAAACACCTGGAACGGGATGGACTAACCACCCATTCAATACACCGAGAGTTAAGAATACCGCGCCAAATAGCCAACTGATAATATTTCGAATATTATCTTTAGTACTCATCAATTCCTCATTTTTTCTCACAACTTTAATTATTCTATTTACTTGGATTCTACGTAAATTTAAAGACAAACAAGGCCAGTTATTTCCATCCAAACATCAGCGGAAACCCAAAAACCACAACAACAGTCCAACCTGCGTAAATGGGCAGATATTTTGCTATAGTTATTTCGACCTGGTCAATCGCTCTGTTTTTGAAGTTAACTCCATAGAGATCACGCATGATGAGCACCAGGTTGCCGAAAATCAGGAGGTTAGCGCCCAGCACCGCCGTCCTGTTCGGAGTCAACCCGTATTCGCCGAGGCGATACAGGATTGCCGACAATGCAACTACATCAGTAATCAGTGTTGCGAGAACCAGTGCCAACAGAGTTATCCCGGTAAACCTGTGGGCACTCTTCATCGACGTCTCGGAAACAGCAAATGCAATAATCCCCATGACGCCCAGGAGCAGGAGATTGAAAACAAGTAAAAAATCCCGGTCATGATACGGGTCTTTTCCGGTGAGCACAATACTGATGAGATACACGACCAATGTTATCAGCACGAGCGGGCTAAAAATATTCGCAATAATCGGGACGATTTTATTGGCAACAAACGGGAATTTTCGCACAATAAACGTGGCGACGATCGGGGCGGACACGGCGCCCCAGATGACAATGTAATCGAAGTACCACTGCTCAATGTTAATTTCAATAGCAGCAAATAATCCAATGGTGACGCCAGTTAACATGCCCCCGGCAATAGCGATAAGGGCAACAAGAATCGCTAACTCCCCGTTGTACTTGATGTAATCGATCCGCTTGTGGGTATCCGCAAGGTCAAAGTCAATAAACACCAACCCGTAGAGACACCACAGCATCAACGGCAAATGGAGAAAGGCTAACAGGATGGAATCACTGCTCTGCTGTGTTGGGAGCAGATTGATGTATACAGCGGACAGAAGAAAGATAGCCGCGGTAATGAGGATGTCACGCGTCTTGAGGACGTTCTTTGTAAGGAATGCATAGAAGGATAATCCGAATAGGACAATGAGCCCGGCGTTTTTCTCATAGAATAACGCCTCCTCTGCATTGATGCCGAACCATTGCGGTATTTTAATAAGCAATCCGGTGAGGACGCAGGCGGCGATCAGATACAGGATATCCGTTGCCGATATGCGAACGGACGGTTCTGACCGTTCCTCGTAGTCCAACCGGGCTTTCCAGAATTCGGCCATCCTGGTATCTGCAATCTCCGGGAGGATGGCAAAGAAGGCGTTGGCAAATCCCTGTTGGTCGGACCGGTATAATTTTTCAAGTTGTTTCGCGTTGTCGACGTTCGCTGTAATCTTCTCTTTCATCGGGCGTGTCCTGTAGCGTTATCTACTAATCCCTCAGATATTTCCATACCACCCCGGCCATTACCGGTTTCCCTGGTCCTTTTCTGGGATTATGTGTTACTGCCAAAGAATATAACATGAATCAAGTGATGAATCCATGCGATGTTGCTTCCGTGAACAACATTTTATAACTGATGTTCCAAGCACGAGTTTACACATTCTACAGGCTTAAGGAGACCCCGATGAAGTGGAATTAAAAACCAGCAATTGGGTGATATTGATAATTGAAGGAAATTATTCAACGATTGTGGAAAGTGATATTACCCCGGTAAACTATTTTATATGGTATCACTAGACAATCTCTTCATAAAATAATCCAGCCGGTGATAAAGCCCATCCAATTTGATTATCTATACGGTAATTCGCCACATTTTCTATGGGATATAGCAAAAAGTCCTGAAAATCAATGGTAAGGTAGGAACGCATAACTGGAATACAGTTAAATTGTGTTTTTTTGGCGGTTTACTCCCCTGGCCCCATTGCCGCTCACTCCAGGGACTTCTTGGATGGTTTTCCTTTCAGTGTTTACCTGCTGATTTGTAAACAATCAAACCTCCTGGTTCAATTCTCAGCACCCCGGAATCCCCATCAATGCAAAATGTGTGGGTTCGAGTCCCTCCTCCGGCACCCGTCATAACCCCTCTGTAATACCTGCTTATAGAGGGGTTAAGTTTTGTCATCAGGTAATTTTTATCCGTTTTTTACCTCGTCCAAAAAAGCCGTCTTACGCACAAATTACGGCCAAATGACAAAATAATCGACGCTCCAACTTTTTTTATAACACTCCACAGAACAGGTGCACTCAACACTATTGTTAGTCATCAAGAAATATAGCGGAAGTGTGTGCGGTTTAAACAGATGTCTGCACAAACTGCCTTGGGCATATTGTCCATTCGCTCAAATGTTTTGGGAGATACTTAGTCGGCGCTCAATTACAAACGCAACAGCCTCGGTTTGAGGCTGTTGCGTCTGTATATCACTAACAGATGTTGTCACACTTACCTGTGGTTACTCCAGCTCAAACCGATCCAAATTCATGACTTTGTCCCATGCAGCGACAAAATCCTGAACGAATTTATCCTCAGCATCATCGGAAGCGTAGACTTCTGCCAGAGCCCGGAGTTCGGAATTCGAACCAAAGATCAGATCAGCTCGAGTTGCTGTCCATTTTCGCTCGCCGGTGTCACGATCAACGACTTCAAACAATTCCTCGTCATCATCGATTGGATTCCAGGTGGTATCCATATCCAACACGTTCACAAAAAAGTCGTTCGTCAGCGTTTCCGGATCTTCAGTGAAGACGCCATGCGCTGAACCGTCGTAGTTCGCGTCGAGTGCCCGCATACCGCCGACGAGTACCGTCATTTCGGGAGCAGTTAAAGTCAGTAACTGAGCTTTATCAATTAACATCGCTTCCGTAACGCAGTCATGATCCGCATCTTTGTAATTCCGGAATCCATCCGCCACCGGTTTAAGCACCTCAAAAGATTCCACATCCGTCTGTTCTTCAGTGGCATCGGCGCGTCCTGGAGTAAATGGCACTGTAATATCATGACCTGCATCTTTTGCCGCCTTTTCAACTGCGGCGCAGCCACCAAGTACGATCAGATCCGCCAGAGATACCTGTTTATCACCTGACTGGGCATTATTGAACCCTTCCTGAATACCTTCAAGCGACTCCAGGACTTTTGCCAGCTGTTTCGGATTATTGACTTCCCAACCCTTTTGAGGAGCCAGCCGCACACGGGCGCCATTTGCGCCACCGCGCTTATCGGAGCCACGGAAGGTAGATGCGGAAGCCCACGCAGTAGATACGAGCTCAGATACGGAGTGACCAGAGTTCAGGATTTTCCCTTTAAGATCCTCGATATCTTTATCATTGATTAGTTCATGATCCACTTCCGGGATCGGGTCCTGCCAGAGCAGATCTTCCTCAGGCACTTCCGGACCGAGATACCGGGACTTGGGCCCCATATCGCGATGCACCAGTTTAAACCATGCACGGGCAAAAGCATCTGCAAACTCATCCGGGTTCTCATAGAATCGCCTGGAGATCTTTTCGTATTCCGGATCAACTTTCAGCGCGAGATCCGTGGTGAGCATCATCGGAGCATTCTTCTTGTTAGGATCGTGCGCGTCAGGCACTGTATCTTTGGCGGCATCGTCTTTCGGTGTCCACTGGTATTTCCCGGCAGGACTTTTGGTCAGCTCCCATTCATATTCGAACAGGTTCTCAAAGAAGCCCATGTCCCAATCGGTCGGCTTATCGGTCCACGCGCCCTCCAGGCCACTAGTGATGGTGTCAGGGCCTTTACCAGTACCATAGTCATTCTTCCAACCCAATCCTTGCTGCTCGATAGGCGCCGCCTCGGGATCCGGGCCGTTGTGTTCTTCGGGAGCCGCACCGTGTACTTTGCCGAAGGTGTGTCCGCCGGCGATCAGTGCAACCGTTTCTTCATCGTTCATAGCCATGCGCTTAAAGGACTGACGAATGAATTTTGCGGATTTTTCCGGATCCGGTTCGCCGTTCGGACCTTCCGGGTTCACATAGATAAGCCCCATATGATCGGCAGCAAGCCGGCCTTCCAGATTGCCCTCGTCATCGTGGCGCTCGTCTGCCAGCCACTCGTGTTCCGGTCCCCAGTTGATATCTTTCTCCGGTTCCCAGACATCTTCACGTCCGCCCCCGAAACCAAAGGTTTCAAAGCCCATGGATTCCAGGGCGACATTCCCGGCCAGGATCATCAGGTCAGCCCAGGAAAGTTTTTTACCGTATTTCTGTTTAACAGGCCAGAGCAAACGACGCGCTTTGTCGAGGCTCACGTTATCAGGCCAGGCATTGACCGGAGCAAAACGCTGATTCCCGGTACTTCCGCCTCCGCGACCATCTGCCACGCGATAAGTACCTGCGCTGTGCCACGCCATCCGGATAAACAGCGGTCCGTAGTGTCCCCAGTCCGCAGGCCACCAATCTTTGGAATCGGTCATGACATCATGGAGATCCTGTTTCACGGCCTGAAAATCCAGTTTTTCAAATTCCTCGGCGTAGTTAAAATCCTCATCCAGGGGACTCGACAATGAGGAATGCTGGCGCAAAATATCCAGATTCAGTTTATTGGGCCACCAGTCTTCATTTGTTGTTCCTCCACCTGCTTCGGACATGGACTCTCCCTCGTGAAAAGGACAGCCGCCTACATTTGGTTCTTCCATAATATTTTCCTTTTTCCTTCATTGTTATGAATTACCGTTTACACTAAAATTTTACCACTGTCTTCTTATTGCCCTGTTCGAAAAGCAATATGAACCAGTGTATTGTCAGAATTGTAAAGATAATATGAAAAATTCAGATTTGATTTCCAAGCGGAAAATAGGAATTATTACTATTACTAATAGTTCCAGAATCAGTTTTCTGCACTCTGACTCAAATAAACTGCATCGGTTGTGGATTCGAGTCTCTACTTCATTATTTGAGTTGCATCCTCTCCTCACAAATTTACACTATTTTTCTGTTTTAAATCTCCTGTATCACCATGTTCGCCTGAGTTAATCATCGAGCGCTCGGACTATCTCTCACCCTGTATTCTATGGCAATTCTCGAAAGGACTGTGTACCACAATACACGACAATGTGTTATTTCTTACACTGTGGTCATAGTTTGTGCAATCCTATTCGCCCTGGTTTATTTATGTTAAACTTTTGTTTGTTTTATGTTTATGTATTCTCATAAATGACTGGTATGATAATTGAATTTCACTATACCAATTTGAGGATAATGTTACGAAACACTCTGAATAATTATACGGATGTCAATACAAATTTGAATAGCAGGGAAGATGGGGTTTATATGGACTTTATTCATAATCAACCGCAGTTTGAAATTTCAGGATTCGAGAGAGGTTTAACCATCTCCAAATCGTTCCAAAAACTTCCGGCACTCACAGTAACATCATCCGGTCGCATCTTTGACTATAACCAACAGATGGAAGAATTGCTGGGCGAAAGTATTGCTCATCCCCTGGAAAATCTCCACCTGTTTGATCTAGTCGACGGCGGTGATATTCGGCAGACCATGGAAACTATGTTACATATTTTACGACCGGAATCATCGGAAGATACATCCATAGAATTGCATTTACAGGGGAAGAATGACGGCCGAATCCCGATGCGTGTTGTAATACATAAAACAGTGCTCAACGGAAACCGAACCGGCCTGATTTTGACCTTTATCTCAGACTATCAAAGCTAGGCTAATTTAGCCTGCATTATTCACAAGTTCGAAGAAGGGCGAGCGTGCCGTACACTCCAATCTTCCGGGTAGCTGACTTTTCCCGGAAGGTTACTAGCGTAATAAGCTACCCGTCAGGAAAAACCGAGCGACCTGGCGGGTAAGACCTGTGCGCTCCTTTTTCCGGGCAGCATCTCCCCTTGGTAGGCTGGGTTATTTGATCCCGTTCAAATTCATGAATAATCCAGGTTAGTAAAGTAAATATGTACCATCAGTCGACAGTAATAATTCACATATTATTCCGCATTGGGTAACGTTGGTTTTTATATAATTGGGCTACAGTTGGAAATTTTTTTTATCCGAATTTTTGCATGTATTTATTGGACAAATAGGCCGGCTCTCCCCCGGTGGATCTTTGGGAGAAAACCGGCCTATCATCTTGGGGGAGCTCTTGAGAATCAGGTGGACATATTCACCAGAATCATTATACTCGCAACAGCCTGTACATCAGCATTTGAGGCAGAAGTCAGCGTCGATTCAACAATAGACTGTACCGAATTGTAGAACTGGACATAGGCGTCGACGACGGCACTGACGTCAATTCCGAGCGAAATCGCTGCGGAAATCGCTGCCTCCAGAGTCACCCGGGCACCGGAAGAGCTATTTACGGAAGTATCGATCTCTGCCACAAGATCCCCGCTCACGTTGATACTGGAGGAGTTACTCAGCTCTGTGAGCACAGCATTGTGGTATGTTTCAAATGCGGCTTTCACCTCACCCACTGTCGATGCGGTCTTGATTGAAGATTGGAGCGTTGCACCTGCACTTGCGACGGCATCGATTTCTCCTGAACTCGCTCCGAGGGCCTGCATCTGAGCGCGCACAGCTGCATCCAGTGCCGTAGCTGTCCGCAACGATGTTCGCTGGGCAAGAGCTCCCCGGGCACTCGAATTCAGACTTGAAGTACTTTGCAGCAACACTTTCCCGGAAATCGTATGTGTCCTGGCCCGGGCTTCGGCATCAGCGTTGTTGGATTCATATGCCTGCCGTACTTCAGCCTCCGCTTCCGCGTAAGCCTGTGTCGTCTGGGACTGGTTCCCGTAAGCGGCATACAGTTCCGACTCCAGATTTGCCTGTGCTTCCGCTTTAGCGCTGGCAATGGCATCAATTTGTGAGGAAGTGAGACCGACTGAAGAGTGTGAGAGCGCTTCGGCCTCCGCTTCGGTCTTATTCCGAAATGCGCTGGCGAGGTCTCCATAGGCGGTTGCACTTCCGTGGGTCGCCATGGCCACTTGCCTGTTCACGTCAGATTTCATTTCCGAAACCGACCAGGCATTGGCTTCTCCCCTGGCCACCATCCGGGCATACACTTCAGCCTCCACAGAGGTTTCGGTCGTCATGGGAGCAGTACGAACCGTTGAGCCACTCTCGACCGTGCCGCTAATGTGAGACCGCCAGGTCTGACTCCCCTTTTGGGCGCTCACAATCAGATTTTCTTCTCCTTCGACGTCAGCTTCCAGCGAAAAATGTCCGCTTGCATTGGTCGTAGCAGACGCGTCGGTAACCGATTCGAAATTGCCCTGGGCATTCGCCCGGACCATTGTAACGGTAGCACCTTCAACCCCGGAAGCTGGCTTCTCAAAGCCCTCGTTTCCGTTTTCGTCCGTGGCGTATCCCTCCACCCGGGCTTTGTCCCCGGAATCGCTGGGATTGCTGCACCCCGAGAGAATAAGCATTCCAAATCCACCCAGGAAACTGAGAGTGAGTAACATCCTTTTATATCTTCTAATATGTTGTATCATTACATATCTCCACTTTAGTTATCGTTCGGTTAATCGTTAGTTAAAGGGAACATCCCTTTGTCCCAGTGATATCAAATGCGGCTATTCCCGAAAGTGTATATCACCGAAATGATCTTTCATTCTTCTCATGAGCAAGTGTTCAATTTCATATTTTAAAATTTTAGTCATTTTGCGATAAAATATGATAATTCATTGTTTTTAATATATTTCCCCCAATTCATCTTCCTTTTTTGACCAAATAATTTGCACCTCTCTTAACCCGGTTTGAAGGTTCCACAGAAAATTATCAGGCCGCCCCGGTTGGGGTAAACCGGGACGGCCTGGTTTGTTCCTTTTCTCCCCTGTACCCCTTTAACGCATAAGCATCATTTTTTTCGTTTCGGTGTATTCCCCGGCTCGGATCCGGTAGAAGTAGACACCACTCGGAACGACGGATCCGTCTGCACTCGTCCCGTTCCATTGGACGGTATGATGTCCGTCGTCCTGCACCGAATTCTGCAGGGTGGTGACCTGCTGTCCCAGCGCATTGTAAACAGAGAGAGTGACGCGGGATTCTTCCGGCAGATTATAGGAAATGGTCGTGGACGGATTAAACGGGTTCGGATAGTTCTGTTCCAGCGAAAACCGTTCCGGGGTAGTAATTTCCCTGGCAGTTTGGTTGGAGGCCATACTCGCCTGGGCACCGCCTTCGGGGAGGGTAAATCCCTCCAGAAATGATGCGTAGAACCGTGTGCTAGCCACTGCATATTCACCCCGGTTTACTGTTTCCTGCGGTTCAAATGTGGCATGTACGGTGGGCTCAAGGTCGTACGGACCTTGCGTCAGCGAAAAGTGGGCGTTCATAATTCCCAGGTCTAAAGCCATCTGGACATAGCCCCGCATATCTTCCGGGATTTCGTCGGCATCTTCAACCGGGATACGTTCACCCTGATAATATACTGTGACCTGTTCATCATTCAGTGCAAGCGCCTGTGATTCCAGACCGAGGCTCTGCACCAGGCTATACGCCAATTCGTATCGTTCCACAGTGCGCCATGGCGAAAATTTTCCATCGGCTTCCGGAAGCATAACACCCCGGTGAACCTGGAAGGTATCCCGGATAGCTGCCCCTTTCGCAGCAACGGCTTCTGCAAAGGAAGCCCGCTCGCCCCATACATCCGAAAAGGTGGAGCTGTTATTCGGAGGGAGATACTGGCGGATATTCATCCCCATGGTCAGGTATTCGGCCAGATGGTACCGGCGCAGCGCCCGATCCGGCTTGTAGTCTCCATTATTTAGTCCGTCTGCCAGCCGCTCGCTCACTGCCACCTTGATGGCGTCCTCAGCCCGATGGCCATTGATATCGGAGAGCCCGTCAAAACCCACGACCTTCCGCAATGTCACAACGCCCGGAACGCCGTTCTCAGGCAGCGCCACTCCGTCTGTGGGATTGGCCTCGTCACCGCGGATTCCCCGCAGTTCGGCCGTCCATGTGCCGGGATCGGGGGATTCTACGACTATAGCCCGCTCATGATATAACGTAAATAGTACCGAAACCCCGGAGCTATACTCTGTGCCGTCCGGCGCTATCAGTACGAGGTTAATGATATTACCCAGATCATCGTAGCCGGATACATCGATCTTGACCTGCAGTTGTGAGACGTCCGACCGGTCCGGATTTTCCGGAGCCGAAGGAACCATAAACTGATACGAATTGTCCGAGATAAGCGTAATCGGATTATAATCAACTGTAAATCCGGTACGAAGAACATCGACCTGAGCATTACTGTTAAAAGTCCGAAGCGAATTCACCGTTTCCCCGTAGTCCGTCCGCAATCCCATCGCCTCACTCACGGCGGCAAACGCATTCACGTAGCCGGTGCCTGCTTCCCACCTCTGGCGGCCAGACATGTTGGTCGCGGTCTTCTCAAGGATTTCCTTCACCTCGGATGTCGAAAGGGTCGGATCAGCTTCCAGCATCAGGGCTACAATGCCTGCCACATGGGGTGTAGACATTGAGGTCCCGGAGATCCGTGTGTAAAACGGCAGAAAGGCTTCTTCAATAGCGCCGATGTCCTCTTCACCACCATTTGCAGAGAGATTAGTTGATGCCCGGGTGGAAATAATGTCCACGCCCGGGCCGGAGACAGTCGGCCGTTTGTGATAGGTAAATTGTTCGCCGTTATAGGTGAAATGGCCAGTACCATCCTGTACACCTCTGGAGGAAAAGTCCGCCAGTTTACCGGATTTATCTCCGGCGCCCACCGAGATAACCCACGGCGCCAAAGAATACGGATTGAGCGTATTTTCGCCAGGGCCTTCGTTGCCTGCGGCAAAAAGAACGTTAATATTGTGTTGGGTCGTCCAGTAACTAGCGACATTTATCGGATTAGTGGGATCGAAATTGCCCGTCGTTCCCCAGGAGTTACTGATCACCCGAATACCAAGACGCGGATGTGTGAGCGCATAATTAAACCCGCCAACTGCATCGAGAATAAGTAGGACACCACCAGAACCGTATCCCACGATGTCCGCCCCAGGGGCCACTCCGGCGTATTTACCGTTGGAGCGCGCTCCGGTCCCGCCAAATGTTCCGGCACAGTGAGTCCCGTGGCCGGAATTGGTATCCGTATTCAGCTGATCCTCCAGATACACAACCGGTGCCAAACCAACGACGGAATTCAAATTGGTCACTGCCTGAACGTTCTGTACAACGTGATCCCCATATTCCAGATCGCTGTGTGTGGCGTCGATCCCGGAATCATTAATCATAGCGGCCACCCCAGAGCCATCAATGGGAAACCCGCCGTTTTCTCCGATGATTTCATTATTTGTTCGTGCTCGAACAACGCCGGTTAAGTGCCGCCCCTCGTAATTGTAATACTCTAATTCTTTATTGGGCCAAATGGAGAGCACCTCAGTTTTTTCCGCCAGTGCCTGAATCTGCGTTTCCGTCGCTTTTACCCCCATAATAGGTAAGGCTTCGAACGTAATACCCTGGTCAATTCCCAGCGTACGGACGATATCCAGGTCATTCTTGGTTACACGATCTCCGGTGAATGTGAGGACCACAGTTAATTCTTCATCCCCGGTCAACGTTGCCAGCGAGTCGGTCAATCCAGGTCCTAAAACAGCAGCATTCACCTGACTTGTGCCGACTCCGGCCACTCCGATAGCGATAACACAAATTACCGCCAGAGATAGAAATCCCCGCCGCAGACTATTACCGAATAGTCTATTCATGGCATTGTACCTCCTCTTTAGTTGTGACTCATCTGTCCAGTGAGATTTGACCGAATCTTCTTTTCCCGCTGCCCGGATACAACCTGATTTATCCTGTTAAGGAAGGAAGTTCCGTAATCAAACTCGCTACGAGTATATGGTAAATTTCCGGTGGCTGGTATAGGTACAAACTTGAAAGTGGTGTAGGTAAAACTTGTATAGGTGTGGTAATTTTTACCACAGATATCGAATACAAAAAATGAAAGGGCTGCGGTGGCTAGAATTCAGCAAACATTATTGAGCTCAGGTAATCAATACAACGGGTATCAACTTTCATTTTTCTGTTGCCCCGGGCAGGACATTTCGCCCAAGGGCATGTAAACCGTAAATACGGAATGGAAGGTTTCACTCATATTTTCATTTGCCAACGACAATTGGTTGCACATATCTACCGATAATCTTTTGGAAAAGTAAAATTACTAAAACTTATTCAGGCAGTTTTGGAGGACACCTCATCGCCTTCCTGCACGGATTCATCAATGGGAAACTGGATATAGACCGTCGTGCCCTGTCCGGGACGGCCGTCGATTTTGACGGTTCCGTTACACTGGTTCGCCCGTTCTTTCATTCCAAGAATCCCCAGGGACTCGGTCTGTTCAATTTCCTTTGGATCGATACCGACTCCATTGTCTTGCACCAATAACCAGAGAATGCCGTCCCGTTTAAATTGTGATATGGTTACCTGAGATGCGTTGGCATGTCGGGTGATATTCGTGAGTGCTTCCTGGTAGATACGAAACATGGCAGTCCGGCGCTCGGCATCCATGATCCCTTCCTCGAGTTCCCCCTCAATGCGACAGGAAATCCCGGTTTTTGACTTGAATTCTTCAGCCTGCCATTCAATAGCGGCCGATAATCCGAATTTATCCAGCACACCCGGTCGCAGTTCCTCCGAAATCCGCCGTGTGGTATCGGTGGCTTCCTCGACTAATTCCAGCAGAGTGTCTGCTGTTTCACGCAAGGTTTTCTGTCCTTCCTCCAGCCGATCCCTAATCCATTCCACATCGATCCGGATGCCGGTAAGGATTTGTCCCAGTGTGTCGTGTACTTCCCTGGAAATCCGGGTACGCTCTTCCTCCCGCACAGACTCAAGCCTCGCAGCGAGATGCTGTAATTCTTTCTTACTCTTACGAAGTTGTTCATTGGCTTCCAGCTCTTTACTGATATCTTCTATTACGCAGACGTATCCTAATACTTCATCGCGGTTTTGGGGGTTTCTGATAGACGAAAGCTGGCATTTCACCGGTAAAGTCCCACCGTCCGCCGTGCGTAATTTGTGAGTGCGGTCTTGCGTTTGCAGATTCGTTAGTTGGGAACCGGTCGATTTATCATTGTAGAACAGGTCAGAAATATACCGGTTCAGGAGTTCCTCTTCCCGCTTCCGAACGAGCGATTCGAACATATCATTTACGAAGAGTATCTGAAAATCCGTGGAAGTGCCGATAATTCCGACTGGCATATTATGAAATACCTGTGGCAGCGCCAGATGTTGTCCGAAAAATACAAAGCCGTATCGCGTCATCGTGTAAGTCAGTATACCAATAAACGTCAGGATAAATACGTAGCCAATTGGTACGATGTCCACACCGAAGCACGGAACAAAGTCACTCACCGCAAGGAGTCCGATAATGACGCTGGCAGTAAATAGTCGTATTTGCTTTTTTTTCGTATGCCCCGGAATTTTTTCCATACTTACGAGCAAATCTGACAGGCCTTTTACAAAGAGACCAAACAGATAAATAATAAACAGAATTCCGAGCCAGCCGTATTGGGGATACCATCCCCAGGGATAGGCATGGTAGCCGGTAATAAGCGCATCGCTCACATTCGCCATCAGGAAGAAAAATGCGGAGAGAAGTCCCGTTATAATAATGAGGGTTTTGTTCTCACTGATTTGTTTTATCAGTGAGGAAGCAAAGATATAAAAGACCGACGGGATAAATGCCACACCAAGAAATCCCACCTTATTATACCAAAAGGAAGCGGTGGCTCCATCCGGAGCAGAAAGACTAAATCCCGTCCCGACTAACCAAAGAAATATAGCGAGTGTAAATAAAAAGAAGGAGCGATTTCCACTCGTGCTCGTAGAATGAAAGAGCACCAGGATCCCCTGAGCCAGCACAGCCAGTCCGATAAAAATATAGAATAAAGAAATTAAACTGAGAGTAGTCATATGCCCTTACTCCGCCCTATTCGAGCGGGATTTCCTTTTCAACAGCATACCGGATGATATCAGCATTCTTCTCTAGCTGCATCTTATCCATTATCCGTGAACGGTAGGTGCTGATTGTCTTTACGCTCAGGTGAAGATTTTCCGCAATATCTTTGACTTTTCGGCCTGCCGCCAATGCCTTGAAGACTTGCAACTCCCGTTCGGACAGTTGATCGTGCAGATCTCCGGATTCACCGGTATTCACCCATTCGGCCAACACCTCCCTCAGTTCCGGCGGAAGATACGTCCTGCCAAAGGAGGCCTTTCGGATGGCCGTGAGTAGTTCATCTTTGGGAGAACCTTTGGTCAGATAACCCGACGCGTTTGCCTGCATCGCTTCCACGATATACTGCTTGTCCTCATGCATGCTCAATATTAATACCGGCAGATCCGGATACTGTTTTTTGATACTTTTTAAAATGTCGATGCCGTTATCATCCGGAAACGATATATCCAAAAGTACAACATCCACCTCCAGCTCACTGAGCAGCGCATCGGCATCATTCCGTGAAGGGGCTTCCCCGATAATGGTGAAATCGACTTCATTCTCGAGCATTTTACGGATGCCCTGCCGAACCAACTCATGATCGTCAATGATGAGCACTTTAATCATTGTCGGTTCTCCCCCCTGAACTTCGTCCACCTTTTTCCATTATTAGGGTAAAATACATTTTTCAGGGCTTCTCAGAGCACGAGCCCCTGTTCATAGGCATACCTAGTCAGAAGTGCCGTACTATCTAAATCTAACTTTTTTAGTATCCGGTGTCGGTAAGTATTAATTGTCTTTTCACTCAACATCAATTCTTCTCCGATTTCCGACACTGTTTTTCCCTTTGCCAAATGATGGAATACTTCGTATTCCCTGTCAGTGAGCTTATTATGTGCCTGGGTCTGATCCATCTTCCCATTGTCATTGTTCTGAAGATCACTTAACAGGAGTTCACTGACTTGCTCGGTGATGTATTTTCCGCCGGACGCAACTTTTCGAATCGCATTTATTAATTCCCCGGAAATTTGGTCTTTGGTCAGGTATCCGGAGGCACCAGCCCGGATCGATCGGACGGCATACTGTTTTTCACTATGAACGCTCAACACCAGAATGGGGAGGTCTGGTTTGTCCTTTTTCATCTCCTTCATGACCTCGATTCCGTGGCGTCCCGGAAGTGAAATATCCAAAATCACCACGTCGTAGGAATTATTCCATACGAATTGCAACGCCTCGCTTCCTGTCTTGGCTTCGTCAACGATCTGCAATTCTTCGTCTTCGCCACAGACTTTTTGCAATCCCTGCCGGATAACAGTATGGTCATCAGCGATCAGAATGCGTATCATTCCATTTCCCCTCCGTATAATTCATGGTGATATCCATTCTTTGATAACGTTTTCCGGTCACTTTAGAAATTCTTCGGCTCCAATTCTACTTTTCACTGACGAAAGAAATGTTCGTAATCACCGTCTGTCCCGGCAAGCTGTATCCGACTCAGGCATTCCTCAATCGATCTCTTGTATCACACTTGTGCCTCTGATTTGTATCATTATAGAAATTCAATTTCTATAAATCTATTATATATATCACATTATTAATACAAGACTTATAATTCTCGCCCGTCGTCAGAAACATCCCATCACTTATCCAACGCCTTCCAACGCCTTCCAACGCATATTATCATATAATACACACAAATTCGATGTAAATCAGTCAATCAAATTATGCTTCAGCGCGTAATGGGTGAGCTCCACGTTTGTACTGAGATCCATTTTTTTCATCACACGGGAGCGATACGTATGAATGGTATGATTACTTAATTCCAGCTCGGCAGCGATCTCTTTCACTTTTTTTCCTGATGCAATCAGACACAGCACCTGGTACTCCCGGTCGGAAAGCAGCTGATGCGGCTGCTTTTTTCCGTTGTCATCCAGGTGATCTGCCATTTCCTCCGCGACACTCGGACTGATAAATCGCTTTTTATCTATAACGATGTGCTTAATTGCAGTTACGAGTTTTGTGGACACACTTTCTTTATTGAGATATCCGGCGGCGCCTGCCCGCAGAGTCCGGAGGGCAAACCGGTCCTCGGGATGCATACTCAGCATCAGCACCGGTAAGTTGGCATATGTTTCTTTTATATCTTTGAGTGTATCCAGTCCGTTTTGTCCCGGCATGGTAATATCCAAAATAACCAGATCCGGTACCGTGGTTGCGAGGACTTCCATCAGTTCCCCGGCATCAGAGGCTTCCTGGACTACCGTTATATTTTCACCACTGCGTTCGAGGACTTTTTTCACGCCTTCTCGTACGAGTGGATGATCGTCTGCTATGACCAATTGTATTTGCTTCACGTCGTGATCAATCTCCGTTGTTATCATCTCGGGTCTCCTGTTTGGAATTCGTTTCCATGGGTACGGTCACTGTGACTTTCGTACCCTCCCCCGGGATTCCATCGATTGTTAAATTTCCAGTCACAGAATGAATACGTTCTTGCATGCTTAAAATTCCCAGCGATGCAGTTCGCTCAATATCTTCATCGGTAATACCTTTTCCGTCGTCCTGTATAGATAAAACAAGTTCCGAATCGTTCTGATAAAATTCCACAGTAACCGTTTCCGCCTCAGCATGCTTGGCCACATTTGTCAAGGCCTCCTGATACACCCGAAACACGGCAGTTGCTGTTTTATCATTTAACTCTTTACCATTGAGTTCTGTGGTGACATTGACATCAATACCCGTGCGTTTTTCAAACTTTTCCGCCTGCCAGTCCACGGCTTCGCCCAGCCCCAGGTTATCCAGTATTTCCGGACGGAGATCGGTAACAATCCTCTTTACCGAATCCAGGACAGTATCCACAGTTTTCTTTGCATCCACCAGTTCCACGGGTAGGTTACCTTCATCGCCTTTCTTGGCAAACTGGCTCTCCAGCATACCAAGGTCCATCTTCAGAACCGTGAGTGTCTGACCGAGTTCGTCATGGATTTCACGGGCCATACGAATGCGTTCTTCTTCCCGGGTCTGCTCAAGCCGGGCAGAGAGCTGTCGTAACCGTTTGCTGTAGTTCTTTAATTTTTTCTCATATTCCCGTTGTTTGGTGATATCCTGGCACGTCCCCACTATCCGGACGGGTTCGCCCTTGTCGTCCGTTACCACTTTCCCTCTGCCAAAGAGGATGTGGGTCTCCCCGTTCGGCCAGTTCACCCGGTGCTCGTATTCGTATGAACCCCGCTCTTCTATCGCCTTTTTAATTACCGACCGAACATAATCCCGGTCGTCCGGATGCTGCAGTTGAATGTAATTTTCATAATTTAGGTCGAGACCTCCGGGCTCGTATCCGTATAGCCTGAAGAGTTCATCGGACCAGTAGAGTTCCCGGTCCCCCTGCAGTTCCCACCGCCAGTTTCCGATATGGGCAATCCGCTGGGCCTCTTCCAGCTCATGCTGTTTCTGCCGCAGTTGCCGTTCATATTCCTTCTGATCGGTAATATCCCGGCAGATCCCCCTGAACCGGACGGGATCCCCTTCAGCATTCCTGGTAACTTCTCCTTTACAATACGCCCAGCGAACTTCGCCACCCGGTCGAACAAGCCGGTGCTCATAATCGAAGGAGTCGTTTTCCTGAAACGCCTTTTCCACCGTATTATTGACGTGTTCACGATCGTCCTCGTGAATCATTTGCAGGTATAGTTCATACCTCAGTTCAATCTCATCCGGCTCATATCCGAAGATGCGATACACCTCTTCGGACCAGATCAGGTCGTTTTCCTCAACTTCCCACCGCCAGTTGCCGATATGGGCGATCCGCTGGGCTTCTTCCAGTTCCTGCTGTTTCTCATCAGCCTCTTTCCTGTACCGGTGTTTTTCGGTAATATCCCGGGAGTTGGCAATGTATTTCGTCTTGCTATCCTGATCAATAAATGTACGTACCCGCGTTTCCAAAACATGCCAGGAGCCATCCTTGTGTCTGTATCGCAAGTCTTCCTGCTTGGATTCGCCTGGGTTCTCGCCAGCCTGCTCGAGCATCCGGTACATTTTTTCTTCATCGTCCGGATGGACCAGATCGGTGGCTTCAATGTTGTCCAATTCCTCGGCATCGTAACCCAGGATCTCCGCTACTGCGGGGCTTCGAAAAATGACCTCTTCATTTTCCAGGTCAAGAACCGAAATACCGTCCAGTGAATTATTCAGGATCGTTTCATAAAACTCCCGCATCTGGTGTTTTTCGGTTATATCGCGGGAATTGGTGATAAAGCGCACTTTTCCGGTATGATCCCGAAATGACCGCACACGGACGTCCAGAGTTCGCCATGTTCCGTTTTTATGTTGGGCACGAACAACTGATTCAAATGACCTGTTCAGGTTCTCCCCGGCTTTTTCAATCAAGTCATCCAGTATTTTCCGGTCTTCATCATGAATCAATTCCCCCATTTGATAGTCTTCGAGCTCGTTACCACTGTATCCCAGGCTCTGGGTCAACGCCTCATTCCGGTATAGGATACGTTCTTCATCCAAATCAATGACGGCAATACCGTCCTGGGAATTTTCCAATATCGCGTGGTAGAAGTCCCGCGCCCCTTCCAGATCCTCTTCCGCCTGTTTTCGCTTTTCAATTTCGTCCTGGAGCGTTTTATTTTTATCCTGTAGAGTTCGGGTAATTTCCCTGAAGCCCCGTTGCTGCATTTCAAACGTCGCCAGCGCCTCACTCAGAAATTCGGCGCCCCGGGTTAAAATACTATCGACGGATTCCCCCTCGGGCATCTCCTGAATAAGATCCCTCAGGATAATGTGATACCGCTCCACCATATCCAGAGCACTCTCACCTGCCTGCAGTGCTAACCGTCCGCACTGATAGGCTTCCTGGAGCTCCCCTTCACGGTTTGAATAAACGTATTCCGTGAGACACTGCTCAAATTGTTCCCGAATCTCTGCCGATTCCGCTGACATCATTTTCATCCTAAATACCTGGCTGCGAGTATTAATGCGTCATCAGTCTCCTTAAAAAAATTTTTATTCCCATATTCCACAATTTTTTGCGGAGGCGTATGCACATCAATTGTTGGAAAAAGATCATGTCGTACTCCATCGGTGGCAAATAGTAGCAAATCGCCGGGTTCAACCATGAACATGGATGCCTGCAGTGCCGGCAACCGATATCCGACCACTCCTCCCCGTAATACCAAACTCTCATGGGCCGGCGTTGCATCTTCGTTTGAACGGTATAAAATCCCGTCAACATTCCCGACGGAAGTCCAGGACATTGTATGATTTTCGCTGTCAAATAATGCCAGGCTCATGGTTACCCCCCGGGAGCCTAATAAAATTTCATGAGATTGGCGAATTAACCGCAGCAGCGTTTCATTGGAATAGTTACGCAGTTCATTAATGGCGCGCTGACTCGATTCCGCCGCTTTCTCGCCGTGTCCCAGTCCATCGGTTACCGCCACCAGCACCCTGTGTTCGCTGAAGGTCACCAGGTAATTGTCCCCACACACGCTTTCTCCCGACATTGGTTTTCTGGATATTGCCCATTCCAGTGCATTGGTGATCCCGGCCTGTGACTCGATGTTATCCACTAGTCTCTCCATTTGGCCATTTTAACCGTTGTCCCTTCACCCATCCCGGAGATCAGTTCGAACTGATCCATAATCCGTTTCACCCCGGGTAACCCTAATCCCATTCCTTTGCCGGTAGTGTACCCATCCTCCATCGCCCGGGAAATGTCCATAATTCCCGGACCGTTATCCGTTGCAGTAATTTCAATCCCTATACCATTTTTACTCCGTAATACCCGGAAGGTAACACTGCCGGTTCCAGCGTACTCAATAATATTCCGGCAGACTTCGGAGATCGCGGTAGCGATTAACGTCTGTTCGTTCACCGAGAATCCATGCTCCTTTGCCAGTGCCCGTCCTTCATCCCGAATCCGTACCACATCGGTGTTCGATGTGACCTCGAACGAGTCTTCGTGGTTCTCCGGGTTCATCTTCGTCGCGTCCATTCTGTCTTTCGGCTTTACTCCGATTTTAGTAGTAAAATGCCTTTATGACTATTTTCCAGGGCCTCTATCCTATCTATTCGAAATGAGTACCTCGTATTGTTCCATCATACCGGCAGGATATAGGTGCAAATCTAATGGTCATCCCGGATAATCGAGTAGCTTACTCTTAAGGGATACCATAGGGAAGACTCCTTTACCTGGATTCCTTTCCCTCTTCGCTATTATAATGGTCCAGCAGTGCTAATCCTTCTTCCAGATCCAGCGCCGTCATGACGTCACCGAGTTTCAAGCCCAACTGGACCATAGTGAAAGCCACGTTTGGCTGAATCCCGACGACAACGGTCGGGGCGCCACGCAACTTGACCATATGGGCGATATCCCGTACAGTTCTGGTGGCAAAGGAATCCATGACATCGAGTGCGGTGACATCAACAACCACTCCCTTGGCCCGGGTATTCGAGACCTGAACCACGAGATCCTCGGAGAGTTGTTGAAGTTCCTCATCCGTCAATGCGGACTGGATAGACGCGATCAGATAACTTCCCTGCTGTAATATCGGAACTCTCATTTATGCGGTCGCTTTCATGGTGTCTGCTGTGCTGGCTCTCCACGTTTTACATGGTATCCTAAGCGTCTCTCGGCTTCCTCGATACCGCCCTGCAAGTCACCGACTGTAATAATCTTGGTCAGATCAACGCCAAGAGTAACCAGCGTTTGGGCAATCTCTGAGGACAGTCCCGTAACGATAACGCTGGCCCCGAGTAACCTGGCCGCATCGACCGTCTGGAGCAAGTGATTTGCCACGGTAGAGTCCATGGAAGCCACACCGGTAATATCGATAACCACAACCTTGGCGCGGTTTTTCCGGATAGCCTGCAGCAGCTGCTCTGTCAGCTGGCGCGCCCGCTGCGGATCGATAATTCCGATCATAGGCAGAATCAGCAGCCGCTCACGGACCTGCAACACCGGAGTCGACAATTCGCGAATTGCCTCCTGCTGCTCGCGGATCACACGTTCCCGCTCCTGCACAAATCCCACAGCCACCGTGTTCGCAATCCGGTTGGCTGCCGGTTCGTACGCATCCAGGATATTGTTCAACTTGCTGAAGTCATCCCGGTACTTTGCAAACAGCGAACGAGCCAGCACATCACGAAGCAGGAGAACGATTCCGATAACTTCATGGGTTTCAACTCCCCGGGGAATAATCCGCTCGGAAAGATCCCGGGCGTACGCCTGAAGTGCCTCATACGTTCCTGTCTCTAACGCCTCAACATAATTATCGTAGACTGCCGTCGCCTCGGCAAGAATTTCGTCCTTGTTCATTGCATTTAGCAGCTCGGCTTCCATAATTCGGCGAACCCACTCCTCGCGGAGTTCGCTTCGTTTCTGCCGCAGGTGTGCTACCAGCTCCCGCAGTAGCGTGACGGTTGAATCATCCGGCGGTTGACCGGGAATATGCGGCATTTCCCGTTCCTTGTTTTTTGATTTGCCTTTGCCTGAATCATCAGATTTGGACATATCGTTCTCCCTCGCTCCACATGTTTGCTATTATTATTGTGTTGATTTCTAAAATAGGTATAGAGTATAAGTCCACTTCGACTCTCTGGAAATAGGACATACACCTAAACATCTGTAGTAAATTTTACCACAACACCTATTGTCTTTAGTTACTACATACCCACTGTGGTTTTTAATACTTTTTATCTATTTTTTCTACACAGGAGCAACTAAAGTACTTCCCGTGAATGAACCAAATCAGTTATATCCGGATCCTGGAATCGGGTGAGTTCCCGTTTGTACTGCTTCACCATCTGGTGCAGTCGGTGTTTCTCCCATTCCAAATCGGATACCTTCGAAACCGCCAGCATCGAGATCAGTATCACTCCGGATAAAAATCCACCAAAAAAAATCAGAACATATATTCCCCACATTGTGTTCTCCTCCGGGCTTTTGTTCAGGTCCACCTTTTGATTCCATTACTTATGTTAATCCCAATTTCCGCCGGGTGCGGAAATTGTCAGCCAGAATGTGCCGTGTGTCCACCGACAGCTCCTCGTCAGACATCAGGTTCTCAGTGAAATGAAAATGCTTCCCCGACATACGAGCCGAAGTTACTCTGATTTTATGTAAAAATTTGTTCTTACTCTATAGGAGAGACTTTGAAAGTGACGTCACAGTATTTACTACTTCCGTATTGCAATCCCCGGAGAACAGGGACAGCGGGGATACGGCGAAAATCGTTCAGGTTCGGTCGAAAAGTTGCTGGTTACTGGTATCTTCATTTGCCATACGTTGAGACTTTCCGTGTACAGGTCTCTCGAGATTGTGGGGCGCTACTTGTTGGAGAATTGAAAATTTTACCAGGACACTCGTCACGGTTCCGGCATGTTTAATCGCCTTCAAATATACTTGACCGGCGATTATGGTACGTTCGGAACAATTAAGACGTATTTTCCTGATCGTTCCGTAATCTTGCTCCTGACTCACGAGTTTAAGCAACATGTCCGCAAAAAATTCTCTGTCTTCCCAATGAATTACATCCAGCACGCTTATCCGGCTTTCGGCAGGTTGGCTGGGCGGCATAATTTTATCCAATTGGCCATCCGGAGTAATAATTTTCCCGTCCCTGTTCACCAAAATACTGAGATGAGAGTTGAGTAAACTCCCACTGTCTGCTGCTGAGTCAGAATGCCCCATTTTGTACCTTTCTTTTTCAATTTTAACTTTGCCTTTTTAGCATACTGATTATGTGAAACCACCCCAATAGGACAGAGGTGGATCATGAGGTGGTACTACTTTCCACAGGTGGTCAAAATATCGCGACACCAACCGTCCAAGACGAGTATACCGATGCCCCGGACAGTCCAATTTTGAGATTCATTGTCATGAAGAGCCCTAAGTACTTTTGCAAAATTTTGAATTCTGGCATTCAAACATATTCGCCCATAGACTGTATCATACAGGATAACAATACCACTTGCCTTTCATTCGACGGGACCAACCAGGCTCGGGCCTCTACCAGAAAGATCTTTCGTCTATTCTCCATTTTTTTTCCAACGATTTCAAAGGTCCGGGTTGCAACGCCATGTTCACGGAGTTCACTCAGCAATTCTCCCAGGGAAAAAGGTTGGTCAACGGCGAGCAGGGACTGGATTAAAGTCCCTTCCAATTCCTCAGAAGAAAATCCAAGCATACTAGTTGTAAAGCTGTTTACACTTGTTATCCGTCCGCTGATATCATGCAGAAAGAGCATCGGTTCCTCGGTCATAGACAGGTGCATAACATCGGTATTATTGTCGACCATTATACTCTCATTCATTATCATGTTACCTCTCAGGTTAGGTTACAATCTAATTTTAACTTCCCAATCAGTATACCATCAGTGGTAAAAACGGCCAATAGGACAAAAATGGATACCCTTGTCACATTTAATTTTGCCGCAATCTGGCAAGAAGTACTACAGGTCTGGAAATTGGCAAGGCGAGGACTTCAACCGTGGAACTGTTGAATTTTTGAAAACCTTCAGATTGAATTCTGTATTTATATATAACAGTACTCCTTCAATAATGGACCAATTTCAGCATGGAGGGTTTTCTTTTCTTTCTCATTCAACTCCTGCCATGTTCCGATTGAACTCGTAAATGCCTTGCACGCAACGCTCCTGGCCTTTTCCAATGATTCCTTGTTACAATCGTTTAGAAACTTAAAGATCTTTTCAACCTCTCTGTATGGCTGTGTGACCAAGGACTCGTAAGCCAGGGAATGTACACGTTCTGCCGACATCGTTTGCATCAATTCCAACCCGGCTTCGGCATGGCGCCTCCAGATCCATGCACATCGTTGAATATCACTGCAAGTCCTATATTCTTCCCGCCGGTCTTTCTCGATGTAAAAATGCGGGTTTGGCCCGAAGGCATATCCTCCGGGTTCTACTGATTCAATAGTCTTCCCTTTATGCGTGTACCACGGCTTTTGTACCAGGGATTTTGTGGCGTCCCGGCCATCGCGATAGATATAAAGAAATTGAGCATTCGGGAAGGCTTCTGCCAACGTGTGGACTACAAAGATATTCCGGGGCGTTTTTTCTGTAAACCGCTGCCCCGGCTGCGGCGCGGATTTTTCCAAAGAGAAGACAAAGGTCCGGTAACACCTGTGGGCAACTGGTTCACTGATGGACTTTTCGTACACCAACCTGGCCAGGTATTTCATCAATGGTGGTTCAAAGTAATATGCATATCCGGGGGCGGCATTCAGTATGGCACCGAGGAAGGTGGTGCCGGATCTGGGCGCTCCGACGATAAATACCGGTCGACGTTCCGTTGCGCCTTTCAGGTTTAACAGGTTGGATGCAGAGAGTACCGCTTCGGAATGCTCGTTTCTGGCGCGGGCCTGTCGAATGGAAACCAGCCAGTCTTTCACAAAGAACACGAACGGGTTTCCCATGGATGACATGTTTTCTGGTCGCGACGGATGAAATTGACTCAGAGACTTCATAGCTAACTTGTGGATAAAAAGTACTACGCCCCTGCTGCATGTTTCACTACTTAAAGCAAATTATTAATTCATCGTATTAATTCACTCTCTTGCTGTACGAACCCACTCAGGGCTCGCACCTTTTATCAGGACTTTTCCGTAGATTTTTAACTTCCACAAAAAATATTTTGGCACATAGAGCAGAGACTGATAAAGCGTGGGATCTGCGCCGGCAGCATAAAATCCAACCAGCGCGTGAAACAGGGCTATCCCGAGGATTCCTGTCCAGATCCAGCCAAAGGTGAAGGTTGAAAGAATCCCGACACTCCACAGTACAAAATTGAGCCCGATCATGATCCCGGTGACCCCGACCATATTCACCAGTGGTGGTGTTACCAGATGGATAAACGCGTCGAACAGCTTAAATGCCCGCCGGCTCCAGGCTTCCTGCAATAGTCGTTTTCCAAAACGCTTGACCGAAGGCATCCGGCCTATTTCCCATCGTTCACGCTGAGTTTCGGCATTCTCGGGATTCTCCGGAATCGTATTGTATCCGATAGCCTCCGGCGCGAAAACCACGTCGATATCGTTTAGTAACAACGAGAGCCCGTATTCCAGATCTTCCGTTTGTGAATACGCCGTCCACGGAACCCGTTGCAACACGTCTACAGAGAAACACATCCCGTTCCCGCGTAATCCCGTGGGCAGCCCTAACGCTCTCCGCCCAAGAGGCCGGACATAGTTATACAGTGTAAATCCGATGCGGATTATCTCGCTGGTCCAGCTTCCCGGTTTCACAGGTACCGTTAGGTATCCCTGTACCACTTTAGCCCCTTTATCCATGTATTTATTCATCACCTTCAGCATATTGGGCGAAACTGTGCTGTCCGCATCAACGACGACAATGGCATCATAATCTGCATCGCCTTCAAGTATGGTGTTAAATGCCCAGCGAAGCGCATATCCCTTTCCACGATGTTGCGCGTCATGGCGTTCATAAACCTTGGCGCCAATCTGCTTTGCAATCATAGCGGTATTGTCGGTGCAGTTATCCGCTATGGTAAGGACCTCGTATTTGTCATCATCGTAGTCCAGAGAATACAGACCCCGTAATGTTCCCGCGATCACCTGTTCTTCATTGTAAGCGGGTACTACAATGGCAAACTTCCGCTGCTTCGCGGATTCGGTACGCAGCGAATTGCGTTCACCTACCGCAAGTAAACTCAATATTGCCAAGTAACTCAGGAACCCACCAAGAATTACAATGCCAATTATTTGAAGGATTGTCAAAAGAATCACAACATTACCTCGCTGGTATAGTTAATTCACTTCAGTTCAAATTTTGGTCCAAAGATGGCTTTGCTGCCATTCAAAAGCCGTTTTGACATGGTCACCGGTTTTCATTTTCACTCCACATTGATTGAAGTAACCTGAGAATGGGGTACCTTTTCTTCTTTCCTGGTCGTCTGAACATCATACCCATGCTTCCTAATCCGGCGGCAGATGTTTTCCACGCTGTTCATCCTGGTCACATCTTTTTTGGAAAAGCTACATCGGAACTCAGTTTCCAGAGCTTTGACGAGTTCCATATGCGACCGGCCGTCCCATGCATCAATATCGTGCGGAGTCAGTTTTAAACTGAGCGGAGTCTCCGGATTCCATACTTGCCGCATCACCCGGAATACCCGTTCCTGGAGCGGTGCAGGAATTTCGGGCTGCCCGGTCAACTCGTCACCCCAGAACCGGCGAGCTTCCGGAGTATCCAGTTTTTTTATCACTTTCGCGGGCATACCGGCAGCCACGGTATGCGGTGGAATGATTCCTGAGACCACACTCCCGGCTGCAATGACCGTACCTTCACCTATCAGTGACCCTTTTAGTACGATCACCCGCGTCGCCAACCAGGCATCATCTTCAATCCTGACCTGCTGGCCTTCCGCATGGGTGAACCGTTCTCCCTGGATATGCATATCGGAGTCGAAAATCATGCTGTAATTCCCTATCCGAACCTGATTTCCGATATCAATACAATTCTGAGCAACTATCGAAACACCAAAATTAATGCTGGTCTCCCTTCCGATAGTAATTTTCCCATGCGGTCCGGTTACGAAATCAGTCTGAACATTCCGGGAATTGATATTGACACTGTCTCCGATCTCGATCTGACCGAGATTTTCTATGTGCGGTTTACACCGGGTTCGGACCAGCCGGCCGACCGAATCACACTTCCACAGATACAATCGCGCCATCATTAGTGATCGCAGAAAAATCCACCCCTTCCAGAGAATTCGATACAGCGGATACTCGCTGTCCCGTCTTAAGCTGCGACCGATTTTCTGCAACAGGGTAAACCGGCTCTGCTCACCTACCTTGGCAATCCAATTTCGGAATGTCGACATAATCATAACTGTAACACCTTCAATTTGCCCTTACCATGTAATGCATTCCGAACACGGGACAGCCCACGCGCTTTATGCCAGTGCACTCTTAATTCGCCCGGTAATAAAGTTCCAGTACCGTGGTATAAATTTGAGCCAGCCAAACTGGTTCACGTGAACTTTTACCAGAAGCTTTTCCCGATTAATCCGGTATTTAATACCCGAGGTAAACTCCTGGACAGCGTAGTATGCCCGACCGAAATTCACTTCCTCCCGCTTTGGTCGAATGGTTGCGTGCCAGTTCTGCTCCGTCCGGGCTGCCAGGCGCATCTTATACCGCTCATCACCGCGCAGCAGATCATACACCTCGCACTCCTCTTCAATCCCCTGTTCTATCAGGAAATATACCAGGGCTTTCCCCGGGCTGTATTTGGCCAGTGGCGATGTATCATCAAATGCTTTCAGGTAATCGTAGATTCTGTCGCTAAATGCAATACCGTACTCCACGGCGACACACTTGTCATCCGGCGATACCGCTGTGGACATTCTCAGCCAGCCTTCCTCCAAAAAAGTTCCGGTGACGTCTCTCAGGAAATCAGTATAACGGTTATCGGCAAACGCACCCGGCATCCCCTGTCGGTTCCATCGTGCCTGATGAAGTTCTACGAATCGATCGAAGGCGGTTTCCATTTCTTCTGGGGTACTAATTCGTTCGACCCGGAATTTATCTTTTTCTGTGACGGCCCGCTTTGAATACCGGAGTTCATACCGCGCCTTCCGGCTCAATCCCTGGAGATAATGTTTCATTTCTCCCGACAAAAATATCATCGGGCATTTTTCGGATGGCTCCTTCTGCATTTTCCATTCACCGTGCCGGGCAAGTTTCGGCAACACATATTGATATATCATCCCGTCTTCCCGCAGCTCCCTGAAACTTATCTCGTCGAACTGCTCTTCGCGGGACTCAAGAAACGTTAGGAACTCCTCCGCTACGACCTCCTTGCATTCGGGATAGGCGACAAAATCCAGGTAGTCACTGGGACTATAATCCGTAAACGTCCCCGAGACATCACCTGTTGTCACTGAAGAGCCAATCAATCGTAATCTTCGGTATACTTCATAATTACCAAAGGTGCTCTTTTCAACGAACATCGGAGCAATACCGACGATTCGATCAACATAATAGAAAGCCATGATGAACAGATCATTGTCCTCATGAAAATGTTTCCACCATGTCCGTTGCCACTGATAGGTTTGGAAAATATGCGCACCTGACTCCTCAACAATTCTGTTCCAAACCGGACGCAATTTGTCCCATTCTGCGGTCGATTCTACCAGTTCAACCTTCACCTCCTCTTTCGTGTCCCACTCCTGCCGGGACAACATCACATCCTGTTCCGTCTGATAGTCTGTCGTATCTGTCATTGTTTTATGCATGAGTTTGCACGACCCCCTTATTACCTAATCCGAGCAAGTTATCATTACCGTTAGTTCGGAGTGCGGGTACTTCCTGGTTCAAATATGATTCGAGAAATTGTTCCATTCCTGATACAATTCTGTCCAGCTGATGAAAATTCATACCCTGGTGTATCGGCAATTCAATGACTTTCCCCGCCAGGTATCTGGTGGACTGATATCCGTCCATCCCAAATGGCGCCTCAGGCCATCCGGCTCCACATCCTACACCATATTCGCAAAGAACCTCTCGCATCGGATCACGGATGTGTGCCGGAAGGAGCATCGGCATACTGTACGGAACCCATCCGTCCTTGAGCTCGGGCGCAACCGGTCTCAGTTCCGGAGTATGCGCTAAACCCAGGGCCGCACGAAATTTCTGTAGTCGTTTGCTTTCAGTTATTTGTGAAGCCAGATATGTATAATTTTCGCGACGCCGCCGTATTATATTGGCAAGGTCGACCTTCTCCAGATAATATCTGCCGAATCTTGACATCTCTTTGGTTCGGAAATGCTGCTCTTCACCGAATTTGATGTATCCGGTGCTGGGTATCCATGCCTGGTTGAGTGGATCGGCTCCTCGAGTCAGCTTGAAATAAAGGTATTTCATTCGGGTGGCGAACCACTTTCCACCGGAGTAAATACTGCGCACTTTGGTGCTATAAGAAGGGGCAAACCCATCTGGATTGGCGTTAATAGTTAAAAAACCGCCGCAGGGTAACTGCAGCATTTTCCTTGTACTGAATATTGCGGCATCTCCGAGGGTACCCAATGTGCCCTCGTCGGTTTCAGCGGCGAGCGTGTGAGCGCAATCCTCGATTAAAAATACGCCGCGAGTACTCAATTGCTTTTTTATCTCTATCAATGATGTCGGAATGCCAAAATAGTGAATAGCGAGTGCTGCCTGGGTGTTATTGTCTATTTTTTCGGTGATCTGCTCCGGCTCTAACTCACCAAGGTTCGTGACATCATAAAATCTCGGTTCATATCCTACTGCCAGCGCCAGCCGGTATAATTTCGCCGGGATATAAGCCGGAAGGATCACATTCGGATTGTCAATCGGATTCTCCCGCTGTAACCATAGCAGCAGATCATACATTCCGTGGTTCGCATTCCCGTAATAATACACCGGCTCCGGCAACAGTTTCCGGTATTCTGCAAAGTGGTAACTCATGTTCCGGTCCCTCCGTTTTGTACTCCGCCGCCATCGTGCTCCATTGCCGTCCCCGAAAATCTTTCCGAGTCGATTGTACTCATCATTTTCCACCAGGACCAGTACACCTGTTCCACCGGCAGTAGTAATCTTGTCATGAATCCAAAGAGGCTGATGTCATTGTGAATCTCGATCCGCCGAATTTCATGTGGTTCTTTACCGAATTCAGGCGGACCAGTATAGACACTGCATGCAAAGGAGTACCCGATGGTCCTGGCAAACGATCTGATTTTGTCATCAACGCTGCTATACGGATATGAAAAACTGTGGATCGGCTCTCCCAGTAACTCCGTCAGGTTCGATTTGGACTGGCCGATTTCCCGCCAGGCTTCCCATTCGGGAACCCGGGTTAAATCCGGATGACTCAGCGTATGCGATCCAATTTCGAATCCCTGCTGGTGCAGCTCGCGGATGAGATCATCGTCCATAAGTGGTGCTGGTTCAATAGATATATCCGCGTCCCATTCATTCCACTCCAGCGTTCTGTCTCCCAGCACAAAAAAGACGGCCGTCATGCCACGTTCGTGCAACGCCGGATAAGCCAGGTTGAAGGTATCCAGATAGCCATCATCAAACGTAATAATTATCGGTTTCCGCGGCAGGTGGACTTCGCCCTGAAGATACAACTGATAATCATGCAGGGTGATTGGTGTGTACCCAAACATTTCCAGGATCTCCAGGTGATACCTGAATTGATCCACGTGAGTACACAGATTTGCTGTATCGGTCTTTAACAATTTTTTATCCTCCACGATCCGATGATAAAGCAAGATCTTAATATTCCGTGAATCATCAACATTATCCCGGCCTGTATCCGTAAGGCCTAATGCCGTGTTAGCCATATCATCATGCCCGTTTCCATTCACGGGATCCAACTGTTCCTGTAAATGATCCATTTCTTGAGATCCGTTCTGTTTATCCTCTGAATTCATCATTTCGTTCCTGATTTATGTAATTACAATATACATGCCAGGAGTCGTATCCACTGTCTCACAGGAGTTTCAGCAGGCTCTTCGCTCAGCCGAGTCCCTGAATTTGTTAATTTTTTTACCAACCCCGTTGTCTGGCATGGTAAGTTCTTAACCGGACCGTGCTTTAGTTCAATTGTATCCACTTTCTATCTCACGGCTGAAACTGTCTTGGTCGACCTGGGTTGCCCGTTAAATTTTTGTTCGTACTGCCGATAAATTTCAAGCATCTTGTCGCCCACAGCCTCCCAGTCGTATTTTTTCTTGATCAGCCGGTACCCGTTCATGGCTAGTTCCTGCCGGCGTTTTTCATCTTTTAGCAGATTGATAACCGACTTTGCGAACGGTTTGGGCTCATCTCTGATCAATATGGATTTCCCGTCTTCCACATCTATCCCTTCGCATCCGATACTTGTTGAAACCACCGGCTTTTTAGTCGCCAACGCTTCCAGTACCTTCAACCTGGTGCCGCTTCCCATCCGCAACGGCACGATATACACCGAAGCATTCCTGATATAGGGACGCACATCTTCTACAAACCCGGTAACTTCCACCTGTTTGGACGCATATGACTGGAGTTTTTTCGTCGGTCGTTTCCCGACAATCGAGAGTTGCACATCGGGGACTTCCGCTCTGATGAGCGGAAAGATCTCTTTCATGAAATAGAGCATCCCGTCGTTGTTGGGCGTATAGGCCATCATACCGGTAAAAACCAGGGAATTAGGTTTTACCGGGGAGGACTCCGGTGTAAAAAAAATGGTATCCACACCGTTCGGGATAATGTGCTTCGGCACCTCCGGAATGTCCTGATCCATAATCTCCCCATCATTGCCGGAGGTGACGAAGATCGCATCCTGATTTCCCAGGATGTCAACCTCCTCCTGGTACACCTTTTTATATTCACGACCATAAAACCATTTCCTGATCGGAGAGGTGGACTTCTTCCACATTCGGCGGAAGTTGGCATACTCCACGTTGTGGGTATCGACAATCGTCGGAATATTGTCGGGAACGGCAATACTTCCCATGATGGAAAATTCGAAATGGACCATGTCAAAATTCTTCATGCGGAAGAGGTCGTCTACTTTGGACTGCATGGAGCTTCTGATATTATTGTGATAAAAGTAGCTATGTTGGCTAACAATTGTTCTCAGCTGGGCGATCCGCCGAAATTTCCGCTCCCACGGCTGCGGCACAGCGTGGATCGACTCCACCGCATCTCCAAACTCTTCCCCCAGATTTTGCCGATCTTCCTCAGTCCCATAGAACACGACGGTCACCTGATGCTCCCGTAGAAGGTTCTTCAGGATATAATACTCCCGCAAGGCACCTCCAAATGTGGGCGGAACAGGCGAATACGGCATGATATGTAAAATTCTCATATGGCGCTTCCTTTCTCTGATACCAGTGATTTTAAATGACCGATTGACAGGTACCGCGAGAGCAATTCCTTCTCACGGACACCCAAAATCCGA
The DNA here is from genome assembly GCA_021734025.1 of Candidatus Neomarinimicrobiota bacterium. NCBI lineage: Bacteria > Pseudomonadati > Fidelibacterota > Fidelibacterota bacterium. The sequence goes on along the minus strand of JAIPJS010000001.1, from coordinate 44,235 downwards.
AAAGCGAATACCATTCCGGCATATACGATTCCACTAATAATTGCTCCGAAAATCCAGAAGACACCAATACTGTGCAACCACCAGACCACCGCTAGCATGACTGATCCGGCGCCAAGAACCCGAATAGTTTCTGGTAGCGGAAATACCTTCCCATAGGAACGCGGTAATACGAAGAAGGCTGCCACCATAACCAGTGCTTCTGTAATGAGGGTTGTTATTGCAGCTCCGACTCCGCCGTTTCCCATAGTATTCTGGAAATGCGGAATCAGGAATAAATTCAGGACGACGTTGAGGACAATAGCGATCCCACCAACGGCTGCCCACGGCACCTGTTTATCCGTGGCCAGGATTGTATTACCCAGGATGAAATCGATATAAACCAGGACAATGCCCGGCGCGAACACCTGCAGCACAATCACCGAGCTCCTGTACTCTTCTATGCCGTAAAACAGGTCGATAATCTGTTCGGCGTACCCGAAGAAGAGAATGCTGACCGGGATCCCGGCAAGAATGATATATTTTAGGCTGGGGCGGAGCGTTTCCAGCAATTTATCCTCTCCGTCAACCCAAAGTTTCGAAAGAATCGGAAACAGGACGGTGGTCAGTATCGTCGGGAGAAACATTACCACGTCAAAAAACTTGTACGAGGCGCCGTACCACCCGATGACCTGTTCAGGAGTCATCAGTGAAAGCATAACCGTATCCACACGATAATAAATTACCGACGAAACCGACCACAAAAAGTAGGGAAGACTCTGGCGCACCATATTCACTGAAGTGGCCACGTTAAACGCAGGTAAGTGATCGAGGATTTTCGGAGCAAATTTAACGCACACCAGGAAATTCACGATTGCCGCCGTCGTCATGACGATAACGATGGTAAGGGCATTCGCCCCTAATAATAGAGCCGCGACTGCCAAAGAAGTCAGAAACACCTTTTCCGCCACATTTCCGATAGAGGGATATTCCATCATCTCACAGCCCTGGAAACATCCACGCAGCGCCTTCTGCAGGCCTTGCCACAGGGTTGAGAAGGCCATGATCAGAATCAAAAGCCGGACGTATCCGGAATAGCCCGCGATCAAGGTAAACAGAGCTATTCCGCCAAGTACCGCAAGCCAAATCCCACTTCGGACTCCAATAAAACTCATTAAAACATCCGGCAATCGCTCCCGACTCTTGGCCACTTCTTTGGGAATCAGGTGATTCCCGCCAAAATCGATGATAATCCGCAGGATCATCGCAATAGAGAGCGCCAAATGGAGCCGCCCGTACTCCACACTGCCGAGATACCGGGGCAAAAACATCAGCAGCACAAAACTGCTCACCCAGGTGATCATCTGGGCGATCATCATCACCCCGGTATTTTTCGCAATCGATTTTTTGATATCGCCGTTCATGAAGTGACCGTCTCAACCATGGCATTGCTTTTCATTCGAAGCCAGTTAACGAATATGAATCCCAGAAAGAGTGGAATTTCAACAAAAACCCGGTTCCACTTTTTCTTTGGTTGATGTAAAAAGCGATACACCCATTCAATTCCCGCATTTCGCATCCAGCGGGGAGCTCTGGGAGCCTCGCCCCCGAGGAAATCGAATAAGCCTCCCACTCCAAAACAGATACGCGCTTCCAGGTCATCCAGGTGGTTCGTAATCCACTTCTCCTGTAACGGCGCCCCCATTCCAACCAATACGATGTCCGGTTGATACCGGAAAATTTCCCGCAGAATAATTTTTTCCTGTACCTCATCAAAGTACCCATGATGGTGCCCGGCGAGAATCAGATCCGGAAAACGTCGCCGGATATGTCGCACACAGTTATTCATGACATTCGGTTTTGCCCCAAGGAGATAAACCGACCATCCCTGTTCTTCAGCAATGCCTAGCACTTCAGGTGTCAGGTCGGTTCCATTCAAGTTTTCCCGTATGGGTTTCCGGAACAGCCGGCCGGCCAAATCCAGTCCGCTGCCATCCGGCAGCACCAGATCCGCCTGTTCAATAATCCGGTGGAATTCCGGATCTTTCCTTGCCAGATGAATCGTATGAACATTGGTAAAATACACCTGAGCAGGCCTGGAAATATTCTCCGGTCTTCTCTGCGATATCAGAGAATGAATGGCTTCCAGAGCTTCACTTTTCGTCAAACTATCCACCCGGGTTCCCCAGAAATGGTAAGTTTGCACCGTTGGAAACTTGTAATCTCCATGTAATGGTTTGGTACTTAACTCAGTATTTAACGCGTTATTGTTTTGCATTATTCTCTCCTTTTTCTGGTGCCAGATGTTCCAATGTTGGCAGAAGCCCCATGAGTGCTCCCAGGTAAATCATGTTTCGGTAATAGGTCAGCTGCAGGTCATAGAATGAAACCGTCATCTGGTTAATAATTGCAATGGCGATCATCACGGCTATGGCTTTTAAATACGGATCCTGAATTCGCATAGATAGCGATGCAGCCTTCGCTCCCACTGAGTTGAAAAACAGCCAGAACAGGAAGAAACCAATCCCCCCGGTTTTCACAATAACCCAAAAAATCTCATTGTGCGGTATGTAATCGCGGAGTGGAAAGTTGATATTAGCTAACCCGAGTGGCTGTTCGTATTTCCTCCCGAAACCGACTCCCATTACCGGATGTCGTCGAGTGGTATACGCAAGGTTGTAATTCTCATACTCCCGGTAGAGATTCGAGTAGTAATCCTGGTCCGAGACTACATCCCGGTCCAGCCCGTAGATACCGGATTTGATTTGCTGGACTGGTGAAGCAAGTGTACTGTTACTGTTCCAAAAGGCGGCGAAGTAAATCAGCGCCAGAATGACCACCGGTACGGCCGCCTTAATAAACTTCCACCGGGCAATCCTCGGTAATAAAAACACAAATGCTCCCATCGAAATAATAAACGAGGCGTACGCTGCGCGTCGCTGGCCCAGGAAAAACCCCATATATAACGGTAAGGCCAAAAGGAGTAAAATGAGCTTTTGCCGATGCTTCGAGTTAAAGAGGACCAAGCCGATGGCCAACACGAAAAGGGTGACTATAAACACCGGGTCTTCGTGATTCGTGAGTGTGGGACGTCCGCCAAAACTGAACCCGAGCGCTATGAACCGGGCAATGGCTTGCAGGGCCTTCACCGTGATAGCGCCAATGGTCACCCACATAAAAATCTCAACCTGGCGCCGGGTCTGTATAATCTGCGGAACAACAATGTACACCACGCCGAGATAAAACAGCGCCCTCACTTCCCAGAGGGCGGTGAGGAAATCTCCGCCCTGCTGGATTCCCATTGCGTATGCGAGTAAAAGCCACCCAAAGAATAATATTGCTGGTCCCCACGCCGGAACCGATCGGAGTGCAAACCGCTTCTTAATAGCTACCACCAGGAACCAAACAAACAAGATCAATACCAGATGAATCTCAATGGGATTCATTACTCCGGCACTAATCGTCGGTAGGAAAGATATCTCCTTCAGGTTTCGGAAAAAATCCAGTGTGTAGGTGATGGGATAAAATCCAGGAATATGGAACTGATCGAACACTAATACCATACCGTAGAGCACATATAAGCTCAGATCAACCCGATACCAGGTGATCAGGAGTAATCCCATCACGGCTAAGACAGCGGCACCTGCAAAAATGTTACCATGGGAAAAGTACAGTGCCCCACCGATGAGGACTGTACCCGCCAGGATAATCAGAATGCTGGGTGCTGTTTCAGCATCAAGCCCCAGGACTGGCCAGAGATTACTATCAGCTCTCCGATTGGTCCCAACGATGGTGCCTCCGTTCGTTCGGTTCGAACCGTACATATCGATTTCGACCCCGCCTATGGAGTCGGAACTTCCAGCGTAAACATATAGAACAGAACAATCCCAACCTGGAGCAGCGCTCCAAATAACAGTACGAGGCCATAGAATAATTTAGACTTGTTAATGTATCGTGTCAGAAAAATGACCAAAAAATAACACACGACCAGTCCGAGTAATGCTTTCATAGTTTTATCCACCTCATTGAATTAATCTTCTTGCACCCGGTTATAGATAAATCCGTATATCTTGTTGTTATTCACATGCCGAAATACCTTTTGGATGTCCCCATACTTTGTTTTTGTCGTATCCACCACGACTAACAGACTATCCAGTTCGTTCACCAGCATCAGCGGGAAATTTCCAACCGGGAGCGTTGGCCCCATATCCATAATAACAAACTCAAATTCCTGCCGGAGGCTGTAGATGACGTCCCGGAGGGCTATCACGTCATCAATATCTAATCCGATGCTCGGCCTGCCGGCAGGAAGTAAGTAAAGTTGTTCAAATTTCGTCCTTGAAATATGGATGCTTCCGTTTTGCATTGATTCCGTCAATCCGGGCGATTTCTCCGTTTCGAATACGTCATGCAACCGGGGCTCCTCAATATTCAGGTCTACGAGTATTGTTTTCCGTTTATGTCCTATCGCAAATGAGGAAGCCAGATTGCATGCTGCAACGGTTTTACCCTCTTTGGGGTTCGGACTGGTTATGCCGATGGTGTGTTTAAAATCTCCGGGAGGCAGGCTATACTGAAAGGCGTTATAAAAATTTTTCTTCACCACCTCACGGTCTACGGCCTTTCCCTGGACGGAGTTCACCACTATCGGGCTGGCAGATTTCACGACTTCATTCACATTATTGCTGCTGTCATCCATAAACATAGTTTTATTCCGACTTCAAATTGGAAGTTCTAGTTCCCTTCCGGAATGAATGCGACCACCGGTTTTTGAAATTCTTTTATGTCTTCAGTCCTTCGCACTGTGGTGTCCAGGAGTTCCGCGATAGCGGCAGCCAGTAGGCCGAGAATTCCACCAAGGCCAAATCCGCCCGCCAGTAACAATTTTCTGTTCGGTTTAGTTGGTTGCTGTGGAATTATTGGCGGATCGAGGACAACGAAAGAGTTCTCAGCCTGTTTGCCCAAGTCCCGGCTTGTTTTGGCTTGCTCCATTTTAACCTTCATCTCATCCAGTAATTTTCGGTACACCTGGTAATCCAGTTGCTCTCCCTTTGTACTCCGTTCGGCTACCGATGCTTTTTGAATCCGGCTCGCCAGTTCAGAGCGTTCGGAGGTCAGATAGGATTTCTGGGTATTCAGCTGATACCTTTTAGATTTCACTGCTTCCAGCACCTGGTTGACCTGGGTAAACACCTCTTCTTCCAGGTTCTTCACCTTTGGATATTGATCCGTATATTTTTGTCGCACTTGCCGGTACGTATTCAGCGTGGATTTGAGTTGTTCGCCGTCTGGTAATTCCGTGAGTGACAATTTTTGTAAATCGTCGGGATTGGATTTTCCCTGGTCAACCTGTCGCAGCACCTTAATCGCCTGTTCGTACTGCAAAATCCTCCGATCAATTGACTGTAAATCCTGATCAACCTGCTCCATCTGTGCTTGTAACGTTCTGGTATCCACCGGCGTCTCTTTCACATCTTCCTTGAGCCTGTTTTCCAGTTGCCGCTGCCGCTCGTCAACCATTTCTCTGAGATCGGTGAGCTTTTTATGGAAAAAGTCTACCGTCTGTTTGTTTCGCTTGTTCTCCAGTTTCAGTTTGGTATTGATAAAGTGATCGGCCAGCAATTGGACTCCCTTTTTTGCCTGAGCCGGATTGGTGTTATAATAGATAATACTGAAAGAGTCTGACGCTTTAAGTCGCGTTTGAATATTTGAGCGGACCTTGTCTATTAATGCCTCGCGTTCAGCCCGGTTGGAGACGTTTTTATCCAGATTCAGGCTATCGATAAGCATGGTAATTGTTGCCCGGCTATAGAGAATCTCGTTAAAGGATTTCAACCGATCCTCGGATGCCATGGCCACCGCCATATTATACCGGACCATCGGATTCAACGTCTCGTCCCGCTGAACCAGGATGGTCGTCGACGATTTATATTGCAAGGGTAAATAAAACGCAACCGCTGCACTGAGCCCTGTGACAACCACCACGGCTATCGCCAGGAGCTTCATTCTGCGCCTGAGAAAACCTTTAACTTCACTTTTTGCAAGCTGTGCCTGATGCACGACTTAAGACCTCCGCTACTTTGGTATTCAGTTTCCAACTCTGTTATTCCGGACGAATTTCATTTAAACAATTCACCCGGTTTTTCCTCATATTCACTTTATACCAGCGCAAGGGATATGCCAACAGGTAAATTTTTATTCCCCTCGCATGCGCGATCCTAATAATACAAGGTTTCTCCAGGGAATTCTTTGGGATCATCGTCTGGACACTTATTAAATCTATCGCCAAAAATTTTGGCAGGCCTTTCATCCTCATGTGGAAAAAAACTAACCAAACCCATATATGGGATCGAGAGAGTACGAATACTAAAAGTCCCTTAAAACCCTTATAGGTCAGGGATTTCAGGGATTTTTCAAATCGCTGGCACAGGCCTTGCGAATATACATAGTGACAATATGAACCCAGCGAGGACAGAATGAAGCGACTTACTCAAATAAATTTTCTCTTGTTAATACTGATCGCCACTGGTGTGCTTTTGAGTGCGTGTTCAGGAACGCGTACGTCCTCTACTGAACTGTTCTCCAGTTCGGAAGCCGGGTCATTGATTATTGAGCGTAAGTCGCAAGATTACGTCATTCAATCCGGCGATGAAATCACGTTGTCGGTGTGGGGGTATGAAGAATTTGAGACAAACACTCAGGTGAATAGTCGCGGCACGATTACGATACCGTTAGTCGGGGAGCTGAAGGCCAGCGGATTAACGAAACAGACGTTCAAGGACACCGTGAAGTCCAAACTCGCCAATTATATCAAGGGTGAAATCCAGTGTACGGTCACCATTACGAGCCCGGATGACAATATCGTATCCGTGCTGGGCTCTGTTGGCAGGCCGGATAATTACCAATTGATGAATTCGGTGAACCTCTTTGAGATCCTCTCAAAGGCCGGCGGTACCACTGAGCAGGCAGATCTCCGGAATATCCGAATTTACCGGAACAGCGGTACCGGCGAAACGGTCGAAGTCGATTTGGCAAAATATTTTGAGCAACAAGAGATGCGCAATCCGCTCCCCCAGGTTCGTCCGGGTGACGTGGTTTATGTGCCCAGACAGGAAAACTTTATCCGGGATCTTTCCGGGTTCCTGCGGGATGTCGTACTCCTGTTCAGCATCTTTAGGGTGGTGTAATTATGTACCAGCGATTTAAAAAATACCGAAATTTGTTCGTCGCAGGTATCGTCGGTTTCGCTGTATTGACGACCAACGCAGTAGTTGGACAGACTACCGAACAGCTGACATCAGAGTACCACCCCTGGAAATGGCAACCCAATGCCCGCACCTTTGCCATGGGTACACCAATGACCGGAATTACGAACCAATTAAACGACATGTACGCGAATCCGGCACTCCTGAGTTTTCAGGAAGTCACCAAGAGTATCAGCATAAGTCAAAACTACTACTGGACACAAGGTGTGATCGCCGAAAATGTAACGATCCCGGTATTAACGAATCGAACCTTTCCGCTAGCTGTCGGCTTCACTGCGCATCACTCAGGTCTGGACCCAATTGAGGCGAATCAGCCGCTCAAAAAATTTTCCAGATTTGACGGTCATATCGGCGGAGCGGTAAAGGTGTCAAATACCGTGAGTCTTGGTGCTCTGGTCCAGATGAACCATAATATGGCGTCAGACAATTATAAACGAAGCGCCTCTGCATTGGCGGGTGCATACTATGCTCCCTCTCCCGGAGTCAGTTACGGTATTCGATATCATTATTACGAAGACGACGTCGCATTTCGTTCGGATTTTTCTGGCGAAGAGGCGCTAATGGAGTCCCGTGATGTCCCAAACTTAATCGAAGTCGGAACATCAATGCGGTTTCCGGAAGTCTCCGAATCTCCTTTGGTCATCCTCTCCTTTGCCAGTGAAAAACGGTCAAGTCAATCAGGAGTCACCTATAAAGGCGGGATTGAGTATCACCCACTCTCTCTAATTGATTTTCGCGCAGGTTATTTACACGGTCCGAATTATGTAGGCGGTCGATACGGGATTGGCCTGAAGCTCGGTAGGCAATTCCAGGTCGATATCGCGCACGGCCCCGGATATGTCGGGAGGTCAGTTACAACCATTAATTTACAAATTCATCTGCCGGAGTAGGAAATGAACAATAAATACCATAGCGAGCCAAAAAAGATTATAGAACCTTTGAGCACAGCGTTTACCAGTGAAGTCATGGACAGAATATTGAACCAGATTATGATAATTGCTCGCACGGATCAAAATGTATTGATTGTCGGCGAAGTGGGCTCCGGGAAAGAGTGGACGGCCCGCACCCTGCACAATGCCAGTCTCCGGGCGAACGAGCCCTTCTGCGTGTATCACGGTATTACCCCGAATCAACTTGAAGTCCGTGAGGAATTATTCGGGCAAATGGTTTTCACCATGAAGGGGGCGAAAGTGGAGGTCGGATTAATTTCCAAAGCCAACCGGGGGACACTCTTTATCGATGAGCTGAACGCGGTACCGCATGAACCCAGAATTGAATTAGCAAATATCATGGAGGGAAAACCGTCAGGAAATGGATTACAGGTCTCATCTTCTCTGGATGTCCGGTTAATTGGGGCTGTCGAAAACAGGATGTATCGCAACTTGTCCGCAAATCCTGAATGGCAAGAATTTATCACCAAGTTGCAACCGACGGTTTTTTATCAACCGGCGCTCAGGGATCACCGGGAAGATATTCCAAAATTAATCGACCGGTTTCTTTATTTGCATAGTACTGAGAAATCTCTTTCACCCAAAGCCCTCTATAGATGCATTAGTTATCCGTGGCCCGGCAACATTCGCCAGTTGAAAAATGCAATAGAGCATGCTGACCTGGTTTCCCGGGATCCGGTAATCCGGACAAAGCATTTACCCGAATCTATCCGGAAATACAATCCTGAGGGGCAAGTCAAAAAGCAGTTGGAAAATGATCGGAGTTTTCAACGAACGGAGAAAATATTGTTTCAATTGGTCATCCAAAAGGCGGGTTCGGTGAAAGAAGCAGCGCAACAGATTGACTTGCCACTGGAAGAATTTCGTTCAAAAATACATCAATACAACGTCGGCGAAGAAATCTTTCAGTCGGAACATCCTAACCCGCAAACGTCGTACTTTCACCATACCTGGGAGAGATAATATGATGATATACTTAGCCCTGGCGTTCCTCTTAGCCTGCGCCACCAGTCTGGTCCTGACCCCCCTCTCTATGCACCTTGCCAGTATCACCGGAGCCATCGACCAGCCCAATGACCGGAAAATCCATGGTAACCCAATTCCACGCTTGGGCGGTATTGCTGTGGTTGCGAGCAGCCTGGGAATTCTGGGGCTGTTTCTCTTGGTGTCTCCACTAAATATAGAACTGGATTATATCAAAATATTTAATGGGGTGCCTTTACTTACCGGCGTACTCCTGATCGTTGTCGTGGGGATATGGGATGATCATAAGGATATCAGTCCGGGGATAAAATTTGCCGGCCAGGGTATCGCGGCTATGCTCATCTGCCTGGCCGGTATCCGGATTGAATATATTACCAATCCGTTCAGCCAGGAAGTTATGCAGCTTGGGCTATTCAGTTATCCGCTGACTGTTCTTTGGATAATTGGCATTACCAATGCGTTCAATCTCATCGACGGGCTTGATGGCCTAGCGGCTGGTGTCGCAATTATTTCGTTATTCACTATCACTGGTATCAGCCTAATCTCCAACAATCAGGGGATTGCTATGATGGCGGTAATACTGGCGGGCTCCCTACTTGGGTTCCTCCGATACAACTTCCATCCGGCCAAAACCTTCCTTGGAGATAGCGGTAGTTTGTTTATCGGGTTTACGCTTGCTGTCATATCGGTACAGAGTTACACAAAGGTCTCCGCAACTTTTGCATTTGTTGTACCGCTTTTGGCCCTTGGCCTTCCGATTACGGATACGCTAGTTGCAATGGCGCGTCGATATCTGAACTGGTTTCTTCCACATCGCAACTCTGAACAGGGGAATCAACAGGCATCTCCGACAATTGGTAAGGTCCTCTCCTCCCTGTTTAAGCCGGATGCTTCACATATCCATCACCGGCTTCTCTCCCAGGGAATTTCGCAGCAAAATGCCGTGCTCTTGCTCTATCTTATCTCCGGGATTTTTGGTGCCGGCGCCGTGGTCGTTGTCGAGGCACCTGCGGAAATGACCTTTATGGTCCTGGTGACCATTGCCGTCCTGGCTCTCTTTTTTATCAGGCAATTGCGTTACCGCGAAATGGAAGTGTTAAAAAACGGCATTCTTTTCTCCATGTATGAAAAATTCTTTGTCCGAAACGGTACCACCCAGTTCTTACTGGACTTTTTCTTTGCTTTTCTTGCTATGAATATCAGCCTGTCACTCACCGGGCAAACCCTCCATATCCAGTTGACGGATAACTGGTATGTCATCGGGACGGCAAAAGTCGGGGGGTTCCTCTGGGTCCAGATGGCTGTCTTTGCTTTACTCGGGTTATACCGCGAGCCGGTTACCCGCATCGGAATCGCCGAAATGCTCCGGTTCACCAAGACCCTCACAGTCACGGCGCTCCTCGGATTTGGGTATCTCTACTTGTTCCCGGCGTTTCGGGCATGGGTCACGCCAACATTTATGCTGCTCTATTTTTACCTGCTCACATCCATGGTGCTTGGAATACGGGTGGCGTTTCATGCACTGCGCTATTATTTCAATCGGCACAAGGATGGCCAGAAATCCGTGCTGATTTATGGGGCAACCGATACGGGTATACTCACCCTTCAAAACCTTTTGACTCAACTCAACGATACGTACAAACCTATCGGGTTTCTGGATGACGATCCGAACCTTGAAGGCACTACAGTCAACGGATTTCCGGTGTTCGGAGGTCATTGGAAACTCAGCGGCCTCCTTCAAAAGCGGCCAGTTGATCATATTCTTATTACGGATCAAAATATTTTGCCCGAAGCGCTGAAACGGATTCAAAAACGGGCAGAGGAACACGATGTAGCCCTCAGCAAGGCAACATTTGCCCTTGAAAATTTGAATCAAAAACCTGAGCGGTATTCAAAGCCAAAGAGAGAATTGACTTATGCTTCATCATAAATTTTTCCGTGTGATAATACTGACGGCCTTTGCGGCATATTCGGCTATCATTCCGGGATATGGCCTGAAGGCTACTCCGCCCCCGGGTATTCAAAACGTCCAGTTTCAGTCGAAAAGAGAACTGGTACGGGTCACCTACGATCTTATCGGAAATCCGGAAGAAGTATACAGGGTAAAACTCCAGGTGAATATTAGCGAGGATTCAACATTCTCACCGACAGCTGTGACCGGTGAAGTCGGCGAAGGAATTACGCCAGGTCAGGGCAAGGTGATACGGTGGAATGTATTACAGGATTTTCCAAACGGGTTTGAGACAGAGAATATATCCTTTACGGTCAAGGCAGTCCAGGAATCGAATAATGGGCCCTGGGTAGTGTACGCTGTTAACACAGCGTTAGTGACTGCCATCGGAGTCAGCATCCTTTTGTTGGCAGGCAGCGGGAGTGCCGGTGATTTTCCTCCACCGCCCCAGCGTCCATAAGTCTAAAACCGAACTATTTGAATTTATGAATCTAATGAGGGATGGAAGATGATTTTCCCACTTCGAAAAATCATGTTCGCAATAATAATGATGGGTATTGCGGCAACACTGCAGGCTCAGCCTCCCACTCTCAGTTCGCCGCCGGATAGCGCTGAAGATATCTCCACGACGATAACATTGGACTGGCAGGAAGTGACTGGTGCACAAGGCTATCACCTGCAGGTGGCAACCGATTCTGGCTTTTCATCCTTAGTCGTGGAACAGAGCAGCCTGAGTTCGACGGAATACACCGTTGAAAACCTGGATAATAGCACGATCTATTACTGGCGGGTTCGCACCAATTTCCTTTTGACAACAAGCAGCTGGTCCGACGCGTGGTCTTTCACCACAATTATTGCGCCTCCTGCCCAGCCGGCCCTTAGCTCACCAGCCAACGGTGTTGGGGATCAACCGCAGGATCTGACTTTCCAGTGGGAAGCCGCCACCCGGGCGGAAAGCTATCAGGTTCAGGTCTCAACAAGTTCGGATTTTTCGGCGCTCGTATTTAATCAAAGTGGAGTAGCAACGACCGATTATTCTGTCTCCGGCTTACAAAAAAACACTACCTATTACTGGCGGGTCAGGGCATCAAACGCAGGCGGTACAGGCGAGTGGTCTGCGAACTGGTCGTTCTCTACCGTAGAACTGCAATCTCCGCCTGAAACACCGGCATTAATCGCGCCTGAAGCCGGGGATACTCTCGACGCTTCAACCGTAGAATTCCGATGGACCAGCAGCACAGGAGATGCGGTGGGATACCACATTCAGGTGGCTGAAAACACGGCATTCTCTTCCGTGAGTTACGAGCGGACGGCTCTGACTGATACGGTAGAATCGGTGTCAACCCTGGAGACCGGCACCTCCTACTATTGGCGGGTTCGCTCCACCAGAGATACGGCTGTCAGCGATTGGTCGGAGATCCGGAACTTTGCTACAAATGTTATGCCTCCAAGTACACCAAGATTGGTGACTCCTGCGTCAGGATCCACGGAAATTTCGGTTACTCCGACCCTCACCTGGCAAACCGCGGAACGCGCGCAGAGCTATACGATACAGGTCAGCACATCCGATCAGTTCACATCCACGCTTGTCAATTCTGCCGGTAATCCGGACACTACATTCACACCGGACTCCCTTGAATATGCCACTACCTTTTATTGGCGGGTCCGGGCATCCAATTCCGGCGGTGATAGTGACTGGTCAACGGTAAATTCCTTCACCACCGAGTCTAGACCATCAGCGCCGGTCCAGGCGACATTGAATTCGCCTGCAGACAGTGCTGTGGAAATACCGGTTGCCCCGGAATTCTCCTGGTACCAACTGGAAGAGGCGGATTCCTACCATATACAAATTAGCAAATCGGCATCTTTTGAGACGCAGACCATCAGTCAATCCGGCCTCACGGACACAACATATGCTGCCTCCGGGCTGGACTCGTCTACTACCTATTTCTGGCGCGTTCGCGGCATCAACGATCAGGGCAGCGCGCAGTGGTCTGCCGCCAGACGATTTACAACGGTTCAGTACCAGCTCTCCGCTCCGGTTCTCTTGACACCTGAGAACGGTTCCACCCATCCGTATGGAACAGTTACATTCCAATGGGAATCCGTACCGGAAGCGGCACGTTACCACCTGACAGTCGACACTTCGGATGACTATACTCAACCGGTAATATCCACCGGGGATCTGGAAGAGGAGAGCTTCTCCACCTCAGCGCTCGACGGAGGGACCACCTATTTTTGGCGAATCAATGCCAGCCGCTCCGGAGATACCAGTGCATGGTCCAACACCTGGTCTGTGACATTGGATAATCCCCCCTTGATTTCGCCTTCCCTGCTGGCACCGGCTGACATGGCCTCGGTTCAGTATGATTCTGTTGCGCTGGAGTGGGAAGAAATTTCCGAGGCGGATTCCTATCAACTCCAGGTCGCGAACGATAGCCTCTTTTCCGACATTATCATAGATACTGCCGGGATAGCGAAGCGGACTCTTATTGTCACTGGACTTGCTCCCAATCGAACATATTGGTGGCATGTGCGCGCGAGCAGAGAAAACGGCCAGGGCGAGGGGGAGACCGGCGAGTGGTCCGAATCCCGGCAATACAAAACGATGGATACCACCACTTCGTCCAACCATGTCTCCCCACCGGATGGTTCAGTAGATCAACCGACTACGCTTTCCCTGAACTGGGAGGAAGATACGAATGCCAATTCTTACCAGGTTCAGGTTGCCGCGGATTCAACATTTAGTTCAACTCACACGGATAAGAATGGGTTGTCATCATCCAATTATGAGGTGGCGGGGCTCGAATACTCAACAACCTATTACTGGCGAGAGCGTTCGAATTATCTCCTCTCCACCAGCAGTTGGTCGGAAACATGGGAATTCACCACAGTTGAGGCACCGCCGGCCGAACCGGTACTGGAATCCCCTGTCTCCGGCAGCGAAGGAGTGTCCACCACACCTACGCTTGAGTGGGCGGCATCCGCCCGGGCCGAATCCTACGAAGTTCAGATGGATTCTTCTGAATCCTTCACTAATCCACAATTTCAACAGGCTGACATAACTGAGACTAGTATCACAGCCAATACGTTGGAATCCGGAACGAAGTACCACTGGCGGGTACGAGGCGTCAACAAAGCGGGACCTGGCAACTTTTCAGAGACGTGGACATTTACCACAACAGCCGGTGACCAGCCACCCGCACAGCCGACACTCGTCTTTCCCGAGGATGGCGCAGATAGTCTGTCCACGACTGTGAATTTCCAGTGGAATTCTATCCCAAATGCCGAGAATTACCACATCCAGGTGGGGGCAGATTCGGAATTTTCACAACTCGAAGGCGAAGTCGATTCCGTAACGAACGAATCCATCGAAATCGCCGGTCTCCCAAAAGAGACCGTTCTCCACTGGCGCGTTCGGGCAGCCAATGCAAACGGTTTCGGCCAGTGGTCTGCATCCCGGCAATTTACAACCACGAACCAAGAAGGAGTCCCTGCACCACCTGAAATAGTTTCGCCTGCTGATGACTCCACAAATCTACCGTTGGAGACTACACTGGACTGGGCACCAGCAGAATATGCTGATCATTACGACCTCCAGGTGAGCACCGATAGCACATTTTCCACGACTATTGTAAGCTTGTCTGACGTCACCTCTACCCAATACCCGATTCAGAATCTGGAATACGATACCGATTATTTCTGGCGTGTCAATGCCTCAAACCAAGCAGGCACCAGTCCCTGGACGGTTCCCCACCTGTTCACGACTGTTATGGAGGCGCCAACGACTCCTGTTCTTGTAGCCCCGGAAGACCGTACGGAGAGAACCTCTACAACTCCGGAATTGGTGTGGGAACAGGCAGAGCGTGCTGAAAACTACCGCATTCAGATTGGTCGGGATCAGGCATTCAATACCACGGTACTCGATTCCACAAATATTGATTCGACAACATTCGTCCCGGCAACCCTGGATAGCAATACCACCTATTACTGGCGGGTCTTGGCAAGAAATCCGGGCGGTGAAAGTAATTGGTCGACACACCGGCAATTCACGACAATTTCGCCTGGACAGCTACCCAGAGATGCCTATGTCAAACTCCTCCAGCCTGATTCCACAGTCATATTGAAGGCCGGAGAGACCTATACCATCGAATGGGAATCTAATTATCAGGAAGCTGTGAATATCCTCTACTCGTCTGACTCTGCAACAACCTGGCACACAATTCAATCGAATTACTCGGCATCTTCACAATTCTCATGGGAGGTGCCCGATATGCACCCAGAGACCGTACGAATTAAAATTGCATATGCCACGCACCCAAATGTACAGGAAATCAGCGCCCCAATCTCCTTTTATCCAAAAACGATTCCCGTGCAGATCACCATGAATTTTCCGGACAATCCGTCCGCGGAAGATTACAGGCTGGTCGGCTTACCCGGCAATGAGACAATTCCGGTTGAAGATCTGTTGGAGGGCGAGCCGGGCATTGACTGGATTGTGTACCGGGATACCGGTGACTCCACCTCCTATTTACAGAAGTATGACGGCTCGGACGTGTTTCAATTCCGGGCTGGTCTGGGATTCTGGATACTTGCCAAAGGTGGCATTTCACTCGACCGGTCAATTTCGTCAGTCCCGCTCAGTGAGAGTGACACCTATACCATTCCGGTCCGGCAAGGTTGGAACATTATCTCCAATCCCTATTCGCAATCAGTTGATTGGGAAGCGGTCAAACAGATAAACCAGACGGAACAACCGATCTGGGCATATGGTAACGGCTACTCCGAAAGCCAGGTGTTACAACCGTATACAGGATATTATTGGTATAACCAAGCCGGACTGGATAGTCTGGTGGTACCCTATCTCCGTCAGGAAAACGGGTTTGACAAGGATGCCAGGGACGTTCAGCGCGATCCGTCCCGTTCCATACGGATCATCGCATCAACCGATTCCGGAAGTAATGCCTCGGTGCTGGCTGGAATGGATGTCCAAGTCACCCAAAAGGAGCAATCAATGGTGACGTATGCCCCACCGCCGGGCTTAGCTCCAGTTCACTTGAGCCTGATACATCCGGATTCAACGCTTCGGTATCGGAAACTGACCAGGGAAATTCGTCCTGATAACGGATCAGGACAGGAATTTCATTTGAGATTACAGACATCCTCCAATGAAAAAATTGCCCTCCGGGCACAAGGAAATTACGATCAGGAGACAGAGATACAGTTACGGTTGGTCAATAAACAGACGGGTGAATGGTATGATCTGAAACGCACAAAGCAATTTCAGGTAGTTACCACAACAGGTAGTAAATCGTATGCACTTTTGATTGGCAGCAAAGCTTTTGTCGAGGACAGACAAGCCTCCTATCTGCCAAAGAAAATTACACTGAGTCAGAACTTTCCGAATCCGTTCAACGGGCAGACTACGATAGCATATGTAATTCCTCAATCATTGGAGAAATCTCAGGTCACGATTCAGATATTCAATATCATGGGGCAAAAGGTGAAAACTCTTGTGAATACTCAAAAAGCACCCGGACGCTATCAAGTGGTGTGGAATGGTGCCAACCAAAATGGCAATCGGGTTGCCAGTGGCGTATATCTTTACCGGTTACGGATAAATGATCAACAAATTACCAGAAAACTGCACTTCATTAAATGAGATGTATATTTAGCCTTCATCAACAATGGAGAGGTGGCCGAGCGGCTTAAGGCAAGCGATTACCCCGAATAAACTATTCAGGGGCATCGTTTCCCGCACTCGCGGGACGAGGGTTCGAATCCCTACCCTCTCCGCTATTACTCACGAGGAAACAGGGGAGCCGGAACCGGCTCCCCTGTTTCTTTATAAATCATTGTGGTGTTTTGGAAGAATTTTCTCCACCGGAAACATCTGCAGAGTCCGATTGAGACTTTTGCGGCGGTGGAGACCGTGGCCCTGCCCTGATGGTAATTTCTTCAGGCGAGACCTGGTACAATCCTAAATCCGCCGGCAACTGGATGTGCTTTTCCTGAATTTGCAGTACATTGGTTCCTTCCTGCAGGGAGGCGACATCAAATGAGAGAACCAGGTTCGTGGGATCCAATAGGCGAAATCCCTGCTCGGAACCCTCAATTGTCACCTGTGCATTGGTCGGAACCGGTTCCTGGATGCGCCAATTTGATGGGACATTCCGGAATTCGACAGGCACATTAAATGACCGGTAGACCGTACCAGTCCTGAATCCAAAAAGAAACCACAGAAGAATAGCCAGACTCACCGCAAGGATTCCGGTCTGAATAGATCGTTGCCTCCACCACGGCTGTTCAATCCTGCTTTGGATTTCCGCATGCTTCTGATAAAACTCCTGTAATCGTTTTTTCAGCTCCCCGGTATCAGAAATTGTGTCAAATTTCCCGTTCTCTGCCACGCTGATGGTTCCGTGCTCCTCAGAGACGATGATGACAAATGCATCGCAGCGCTCGGCCAAACCTAATCCCGCTGCGTGCCTGGTTCCATATCGACCGATATCGGACAGGTTGGTCGAGAGTGGTAAATGGGAGGCAAAGGATTGTATCCCGTCGCGATCCATCATAAGAGCGCCATCATGTGCCGGAGCATTCGGATTAAAGAGACTCAGTAACAACGGCGTACTTAATTTTCCGGAAAGCTCAACACCTCCATGGATATATCTGTCCCATGGATCCTTACCCTGGATCGCGATAAGCGCCCCGGTCTTATCAGCAGCCAGCTTATCCACTGCCTGGACCAGCGCATCTTCCGTTGGCGAATAGTCCCCCTCATCCTTTCCGCCTCTGAAGAACCGAAAGGTCCCGAGCCGGTCAATAATTCGACGGATATCACTCTGGAATACAATAACAGCCACAAACAGGATCACCACTAAAAGAAACTGGATCAACGTCTGTACCAGATACAATTGCAGTACTTTGGCAAGTAAATAAGCAAGGATAACTCCCCCGGTGATAATTAACGTACTCCGCATCGTGGCGGAAGTGGTACTGCGCCGTAACAGGGAGAGCAACGCGTAGAAAAACATCGATACCAAAATTATATCCAGAAGATCCGCAATGCGGACCGATCGAATAAACGTGTCTACTGTGGTGAGTAATCCATCCATAATTATAGATATTTTTGAAACATTAGGAGCCCCGCCTTTCATCAAATATAGGCATCTGATCGAATATATCACTTAAAAAGTCTCAAACACCGCAGGTTGAAGACGAATCAAACCTTTTACTTCCCACTCGAAAATTACTAATTGTAGCAAAACTTTTACGATGAACCTTTTTGGCTTTTACTCACTACATCAAAAGTCACCGAAATTGTTGACACACCTCACAGATTGAGCAGAAATTTTGCTCCGGAATCATTTTTTTCCAAACTGCCCGTATAAAGCGTAAAAACAGTCAAACGACGGTAGCATTCACCTGGTGTTTTTCCAATATCCAAAGGGGTTGCAGCGGTATTCAAGGGTAAGATATTTTCGATCCCATTCAGTTTTGGTGTTCGGATTTCATATTTAATTTTCAGGAAGGTTGGCCTTATCCCTGTCCTATTCAAATGCCTTAACTATGCGGCTTTCAGGCGGAAAAGTCCTTATCTCACGCCGTCATAAAATATACTACAAGTACTTGTTTTTGCTACAGATAAAACTATTGACTTACCACAAATCTCATATTATCCTTGCTTCGAAGTGATTGACGAATATTTCAGTGGTCATCGTACTTAATTCGATTGTTCACTTGTATAAGTCAACCTTTTAAGTGGGGCGTAAGAAACATAGTTCGAGAGAGTATAATATGATGAAATACAAATTAATTACACTCACGTTAACGGTATTCCTGTTTGGCTGCTCACAGCTGACGGAACCGCCACAGAAGATTCCTGAAAATACCGAACAACCTGTTTCTCAGGTGAATAAAACGGGAGCAACCACAACAGCAGATGGCAAATGGGTCACCGCCTATCTGGCGTCCTATAACCATTATGCACCTCCCGGCGGAAACTGGGGGAACCTCCCAACTGATGAAATCGACTGGGATGCATTTACCCATTTGAATTATTTCGCGTTTAACGTGAATAGCGACGGAACATTGTCAGAAATTCTGGACTATCACAACATGAGTCCGGACCGGATTAATGCGATCGTCTCTGCAGCGCACGAGAACGGGAAACCTGTCCTGTTCACCATCGGAGGCTGGGGAAATTATGAAGGTTTCAGCACCGCTATTTCTCCGATAGTTCGGCCGGTTTTCATCGCGAACCTGGTTTCTATTCTCACCACTTGGGGTTTTGATGGTATTGACGTGGATATGGAGCCCATTAATTCCGGCGACGAGGCAAATTATGTCGCCTTTATAAATGAGTTGCACACTGCGCTTCAGGCCGTGGATACTCCCCTCCTTAACGATCCTCTGTTGACCGTTGCAACAAATTGGCATGCGGATATGTTCGCGGGACTCCAGGATAAAATCGATCAGATAAACCTGATGACCTATGACTACAGCGGTGCCTGGCAGGGATGGACCACCTGGCATAACTCTCCAGTCTATAACGGCGGAGAGACCTTTCCGAACCTCGACAAAACTCTGCCGTCCATAGATAAAACGATAAACCAGTTTCTCCAGGCGGGTGTATCCCCCGGTAAGCTCGGTATCGGAATCGACTTCTATGGGTATCTCTGGGATGGTGTATCAGATCCGCAGGAAAACTGGACGACTGCTCCGACCGTGACCGATAACGTGCCGTATCATAAGATTATGGCCGACTTCTACCAGGATAAGTACCGGAAATGGGACAGCAACGCTCAGGCTACATATCTGAGTATTAACGAAAACGGTACAGAACAGTTTGTCTCGTATGACGACGAACAGAGCATCCAGGCAAAGTACGACTACATGATGCAGAAAAACCTGGGTGGCGCCATCATCTGGGAGCTGAGCGGTGGATACCGCGAAAACCAGCCCGCTGGTGAGCGTGACGAATTGCTCCAATCCGTTAAGCAGACCTTCATGAATGGTACTCCCGGAACAACCAAGGATACAACCCCTCCGACCCTGACGGTTACTAATCCCAGCGATGGGAGCACGGTTTCCGGCTCTGTTAATTTCACTGTCGATGCTACGGACAATATCGGCGTTACTTCTGTGGAGTTCGCTGTAAATGGTAATGCGTACGGCAGTCCGTTGACCGCAGCGCCGTATTCAGTTTCTGTGAACTCGACTGACCTTGCCGACGGCACACACAACGTTAGCGCAACAGCCACCGACGACGCCGGTAATCAAACGACCGTCTCCGTGACCATCGAAGTAGCCAACAATTCTACCGAGCCCGGCGATCCGACTGAAGGCACATACGCTTACGATGACGCGCTGAACGGCGATTGGATCAATAGTTCCTGGAGTGCCAATGTTGATTTTTCTAATTCAGCTACCGTTTATACCGGCTCTCAGGCCGTCAGAGTAGTTCAAAAGGCCTGGGGGGCATTGAGCCTTCATAATGGCCCATGGGGTGCTGCTGTGGACGTTCTTCCCGGTTCGGCAGAATCGTTGAACTTTGCCGTGTATCCGGATGGCGAAGATGCGAAATTCAGCGTTCGACTCCAGAATGACAATGGTGATTCATTCCCCAAGGTGCAGCACGGAACCGTTCCGGCTAACCAGTGGACAGTCGTTTCCATGCCGATGTCGGAACTCAACCCCAATGGCAACATCATTCACCGGATCAACATTCTTGAAACCAGCGGGTCCCGGAAGACCTACTACATAGATGAAATCCTGTTCAGCGGCTCCACCACCTCAGGAGAGACCGGGATCGACGCACCAGTGGCACCGGTGTTATCGTCACCGGCTTCGGGAGCTGAGACTGACACAGGATTGACTCTGGCATGGAACAGCTCCGTAGACGCGGCTACGTATGACCTCCAGATCGCAACCGACAATTCATTTGCTGCCCTGCAGACGAACGTGACCGGGCTGACGTCAACCAGTTATACCGTCACGGGGTTAGAGAATTCAACAACCTATTACTGGCGGGTACGCGCAGGAAACTCGGCTGGCCAAAGCAACTGGTCGGAAATCGCTACGTTCACGACCGAAGCGAAAGTGATAACCGGTCAGGCAACACCTATCTATGATGAAGCACTGCTTTCTCCCTGGATTAACTCCTCATGGAGCGCGAGCGTTAGCTTTTCGAACAGCGAGTTGCCGTATAACGGTACAAAATCCGTCAAGGTCTCTCAAAGCGCCTGGGGCGCACTGAGTCTGCACAGCGGATCATGGGGCAGCGCGGTAGATGCTGGCACGGCCAATTATTCTTCGCTGGAATTTATGGTTTATGCCGCGACCGGGGACATTCAATTCAACATTTCACTACAAAATGACGATGGCGGCTCATTCCCCAAAGTTAAAAGTGAAACAATCTCCGGGAATGGCTGGGTAAAAATCTCTATTCCGGTAGACGACCTGAACCCGCAGAATCTGGCCGTACATCGGCTGAATCTGCAGGAGATCAGTGGGGCGTCTCAGACGTATTACGTGGACAACATCCAATGGGTTGATTAATACTCACCCATAGAGCACGTCTGAAACCACGGAAAAGCCGGCGCTAAAACGCGCCGGCTTTTTCTATTTCATTCATTTTTTCCCAAACTTTTATAGCAGGGGAAGACGATCTTATGGCAATATATAACCAAACGCCCTCTCCGCCTGGAATTCTCATCGCCGATAAAGATGAGCAACTCTTCTCCATCTACACAAAATTTTTCAACCGGCGCGGCAATACCGTATATCTTGCTGTTGGCGGTGAGTCCGCCATACAAAGGTATCATGATCATTCCACTGAAATCGCCCTGGTAATCATCGAAATCCAAATGCCGGGTATGGATGGGCTTACTTTGCGCCATGCTATAAAGACACTCGATCCCCAATTACCAGTTATTGCAGTTTCGATCGTCGACGAATATAATACAGCCTTTTCCGATAATTCGCGGCTCAATGAAGAGTTCAATGAAATTATCCGGAAGCCATTCCATCCAGATATACTGCATAAAATTGTCGATCAATATTTGTAATATCTCTCTTTTCTTTTACAAACTCAGGACACAATCATAAGGAGCTGTTCCCGCCCCCACAGTCAGATGGACAACTTGCTCACAATTTTTACCTCATCATAATCGATCTTCGTCCTATTTGATATCAAGGTGCCATCCGGTAATGTTGACGAAGGTTAGAATCGGAACAGGGGTGTGAGAAAATCTGTGGATGTGGGAGTTATCAATATGGGCAGCAGTGCGATTAAAGGCATTCTCGTGATAGAACAGGATCCACTTCGTCTTTCTTATTATGAAAAAACCTTGCAGGAAAAGGGATTCAACGTCTTTGCAACGATGAGTATCCTCTCAGGGCTCCACATATTCCAAAATAATAGGGATAAGATCGATGTGGTTGTGACTGAGACAAATTCGCCAAACGAGGATGGCCTCACCCTGGAGAGTATCCTTCATAAAGATTCCCCGGACCTGCCATTGATAACGCTTACCAATCCAAGGCAAGGCAAATCCGGTTTTCCCACCTCCGAACGCATTATCGCGACATCCTATAAGGTCAATGACTTGCTTGAGACCATAGAAAGTCTTGCCGATCGTTAAAGTGTTTCTGCCCCTCTTACGATGACGATTCAGGATGTGAACTAGCTAACGAAACCGACCGGCGTAGGGACTACTCTGCCTGGTAATACTTGGTTCTGTTTTCTGCTAGCTCAATACGGGTACCGCTAGTGAAGAATTTGTTGACATCACATAATTTCTGGATGAAACGATTTATGGTAATCTATGGGGTATTTGCGTTTATATGGATTATTGAAGATTCCCCCTCGAATCTCACCGTTGCCAGGGAGCGTTGGGTTACAGCCTATCTTGCCTCATGGAACCACTATGCGCCACCTGGCGGAAATTGGGGGAACCTTCCTACCGAGGCCATCGACTGGGATGCGGTCAGTCATATTTCGTATTTCGCCCTCTCGGTAAATTCGGACGGGAGCCTCTCTCCCATTCTGGAATGGCATAATATGAGTCCCTCCCGCATTAACGCCATTATTTCGGCCGCCCATGCTCACGATGTCCCTGTGTTGCTCGCCGTGGGCGGTTGGGGGAATCATGCCGATTTCAGCGCCGCCCTGGAACCGGTGGTCCGGACTCTTCTGGTACAAAATCTGATCAATATTTTGATTACGTGGGGTTTTGACGGGATTGATCTGGACATGGAACCTATCGCCTCGGATGATGTCGAGAATTATGAGGCGTTTGTGCGTCTTCTGCATACGGAACTGGAACTACTGAGCACTCCCTTACTGGAGTCACCGCTCCTGACCGCCGCAACCAATTGGCAGCCTGTCCTTTTTGGCCGCCTCCACCCCTTGTTTGACCAGATCAATCTTATGACGTACGATTATAGTGGTGCCTGGCAGGGATGGGTGACATGGCACAATTCTCCAGTGTATTCGGGTGACTATAAATTCCCGAACATCGAAAGGCCGGTGCCCTCCATCAATCAGGATGTCCGGCAATATATTAAATCCGGTGTACCGCCCGAAAAACTTGGCATCGGAATCGATTTTTACGGATATATCTGGGATGGCGTCACGAAACCGGGTGAATCCTGGGAAGACCCACCCCAGGTACAACCAAATGTACCATACCATACTATCATGGACGACTTTTACCGGGAATCCTTTTTCCACTGGGATAGCATTGCCCAAGCCGCATATTTAAGCATCCAACAAGATACTACCTTTGTCTCTTATGATAACGAGCAATCAATCCATTCCAAATTTCGCTATGTTCGGGAGAATAATCTGGGAGGCGTCATCCTGTGGGAACTCGGTGGTGGGTATCGTCAGAACGAGCCGGCCGGCGAACGCGACAATCTGCTGCAGACCGTGAAAAATACGTGGAAGAATGATACGACATTGACAACCACAGAACCACAGGATACTGAATTTACGGGATTATCCTGGGAATCTGCAGCACCGAACCCGTTTAATACGGAGATATCCCTGACATTTACGGTTCCAGCCCCTGCTCCGGTCCGCCTGGAGATTTACTCCCTCATGGGGAGACAAATCAAGACCCTGGTTAATGAAAAACTGGCAAGTGGCCATCATTCGGTGGCGTGGCGTCCCGATGACATTGCAAGCGGGACCTATTTCTGTGTACTTCGGTGGACGGACAAAGTCATCACGCGAAAAATACTCTACCTGAAATAGGCAACACTGCCCGACCCACTCAGGTCTCGAGACGACGGACACAAAAATGTTCCGGGTTGGAACGGCCATTGCTTTAATTATATGTGGTATTGAATAACGCAACTTTGTTGAAAATTTGTCCATAATTGAAGGGAGCCTGGAAAATATTTTAACAACTCAGTGTATATCCCGGTGGATTTGGATCTGTCTCATTTTGACATTCGCGTGGATAGGAGGCACGCCATCTTCGACTTTAGGTGTTATTCCACCGGAGAGTGAGTCTGAAGAAATATGGGTGAGTGCATATCTTGGCGCGTGGAATCATTATGCTCCGCCAGGTGGTAACTGGGGTATTTTGCCCACGGATGCAATAGACTGGGACGCCTTTACTCACCTGTTTTACTTTGCCATGAATGCAAAGCCTGACGGCTCCCTTTCCCCTATAAAAAAATACCACAATTTTAATCCGGACCGGCTGAAGGCCATCGTGAGTGCGGCACACGCATCCGGCACCCCGGTCTTGTTCTCCATCGGGGGCTGGGGAAATCATACAGAGTTCAGCCGGGCTATCTTGCCGAAAAACCGGACAAAATTTATTAATAATCTCATTGATGTCCTGAAAGAGTGGGATTTTGATGGAATCGATCTGGATCTGGAACCTATTAAAGATCCGGATGTCCCCTACTACAAAAAGTTCGTAGCGGAGTTGTACTCCAGACTCCAGAGCCTTGAAACTCCGATGCGATCTCCCCCGCTCCTGACTACTGCCACCAATTGGCAACCCGAGATGCACAGAGAGATTCATCACTATTTTGATCAAATTAATTTGATGACCTACGATTACAGCGGCCCGTGGCGGGGATGGGTCAGTTGGCATAATGCTCCGTTGTATCACGGCGGTTACAAATTTGAAAGCACCAATCGGTATGTTCCCTCGGCGGATGGGGAAATCTCGGAGTTTACAGCAGCCGGTGTCCCTCGGGATAAACTTGGCATTGGTATCGACTTCTATGGGTATATCTGGCATGGTGTGACCGGGCCCCGCCAGGACTGGAAGCAGCGGCCGGTGGTCAAGCCAAACGTTCCGTATTGGCTTCTGATGGAGGAATACTTCAAATTCAGGTACTATCGCTGGGATGACAGAGCAAAAGTCTCCTATCTCTCCATTGATGAGGGGCCCAAACAAAAGATGTTTATTACGTATGATGATAAACGTACCGCCCGTGAGAAAATCCGATACGCCCGCAAGCACGGGATTGGTGGAGTTATTATCTGGGAGCTAGGCGGCGGTTATCGATACAACCAACCGGCCGGCGAACGTGATCAGCTTCTACAGGCAGTGAAGGAGGCATTCCGGCTCGGGATCTACTTGGATTCAACCTCGGCACAGTCTCCGGTCTTGCTGCAAAATTATCCCAATCCATTTAATGCCTCTACGACATTCGAATTCCACCTGCCGAAGAGACAACACGTGAAGCTGTTTGTTTACGACGCCTCGGGACGGAAGGTGAGAGAATTGGCCAACCAGGTCTTACCACCCCAGCGATACGTATTTGAGTGGAATCCGGAAGACCTTCCCAGCGGCATTTATTTCTGCCATCTTATTACAGGAAGCAGAAAAATCACGAAAAAGGTAACCCTGCTGCAATGAATAATTATGGTACGACACAATTCAGCAGGAAGGAGGAATTATGAGGTATAAAAGAAATATATTTACTCAGATAGTCATAATAATGGCATTGTGTTTCGTAATAGTTGTCAGCGGAATTGCACAGGAGCAGGAGTCGACTCAGGATAAGGAACTGGTGGTGACCGCATACTTAGCTTCATACAATCACTTTGCTCCCCCGGGAGGCAACTGGGGAAACCTCCCGACGGAAGCTATCGACTGGTCTGCCTTCGACCGCCTGCATTATTTTGCCCTGAACGTGAACGCCGATGGTTCACTTTCCGAAATCAAGAAGTATAAAAATATGAGTCCCAGCCGGATTAATGCCGTAGTAACGGCAGCACATTCCAACGATATTGGGGTGTTCATGTCTATCGGCGGATGGGGAAATTACAAGGATTTTCACACGGCGATCCAGCCGCAAAACCGGCAAAACCTTATCGACAACCTAACTTTTCTGGTGAAACGCTGGCATCTGGACGGCATAGACCTGGATATGGAGCCCATCAAAGACCAAGATGTAAAAAATTACTCCGCGTTTGTCCGGGAACTCTCAGGTGCGCTGCAACAGCTTCCGTCACCGGTTTACAAGCGCCCCCTGCTGTCGACTGCAACCAGCTGGCAGCCCGAGATGTTCGCAGATCTGCAGAAATATTTTGATCAGATTAACCTGATGACCTACGACTACAGCGGTGCCTGGGACGGTTGGGTGACGTGGCACAATTCCCCGATCTATAACGGCGGGAAATCATTCCCAATGCGGCGTAAAAAACTGCCGTCACTCAACAGCCAAGTACAGGAATTTCTGGAGGCCGGTGTTACTCCAGGAAAACTCGGCATCGGCATAGACTTCTATGGCTATATATGGAAAGGAGTGTCGAAGCCGGGCGAAGGCTGGATGATTAACGCCCCGGATGTGGAGGATAATGTCCCCTATCATAAAATTATGAAAGACTACTTCCGTGACGGGTCCTACAACTGGGATGACTCGGCACAGGCCAGTTATCTCAGCCTGAAAAAGAACGGACAAGATCTGTTTGTATCATATGATGATGAACAGGCTATTGAAGCCAAGGTTCAATATGCACGAGAACATGATCTTGGGGGTGTATTTATCTGGGAACTCAGCGCCGGATACAGGAAAACACTGCCAGCAGGACGTCGTGATCTATTGCTTCAGTCCGTCAAATCAGCTATAAATACCAGCTCGGCACTCTGATAGTAAAAATGGCCCCCGGAAAACCGGGAGCCTTTTTTTACCCTGGAGTAATCCAGGGGAGGAGTCGGAGGGTTGATCTTTTTATTTCTTTTAGAAGGTGTACTAACTGAGATTAAATTTTTGCAGTTTATTCCTGAGTGTCTGTCGGGTGAACCCGAGTATACGTGAAGCTTCGGACTTGTTGTCACCGACCGCCGACAATGTATGCCGAATTATTTTCCGTTCTGCATCCTCCAGAGATGTCCCGAGTTCTATTTGGATCTGCGGATTTTCGGGAGCACCATTTGTAGCCCTTGTACCATTACCATTCCCGGAAAACTGATTTGGCAAATGACGACTTTCAATCTGTCGGTCAGAGGAGAGGATAACCATCCGTTGAATGACATTCCGGAGCTCCCGGACGTTTCCGGGCCAGTCATATTCACAGAGCTTGACTAGACACTCTTCCGAAATTGCCGTTGTCGGATGTTTGTATCGATCGCTGAATTGGGTAAGAAAATATTCAGCCAATGGGTGTATATCTTCTTTCCGTTCCCGAAGTGGTGGTATATGTAACTCGATAACGTTGAGCCGGTAAAAGAGATCTTCCCGGAACTCGCCCGTTTCAAGCGCATCTGTTATGTCCTTATTTGTTGCAGCTATGATCCGAACATCAGTCTCAATCTCCTCATGACCACCAACTCGCCGGAATGAGTGGTACTCGAGCACCCGGAGTAATTTCACCTGAACCGCCGTGGACATTTCGCCGATTTCGTCTAGGAAAAGTGTTCCACCGTCTGCCAATTCGAAACATCCCTGTTTTTGTTCCACAGCGCCGGTAAAGGCACCCTTTTCGTGCCCAAAGAGCTCACTCTCCACCAGTTCACTGGGAATAGCCCCACAGTTGATAGCAACGATATCATTATCACTGCGATTGCTGTGCGAATGGATAAGATGGGATAACACTTCCTTTCCAGTCCCACTTTCCCCTGTTATTAGAACCGGAGCATCAGATTCGGCGACCAATCTGGCTTTCTCTGCCAAATCCTTCATTTTGGGATTTTTTGTGATCATTTCCGGTTCATGCCTGTTTTTAATTTTACTCCGCTTTGCAAACCGCTTATTCTCTTTCGCTGTCTTCATTGTTATCCTCTCTTACCCGCATTCAATATCAATTTTTGACTGACCATTTTCAGTTGGTTTCAATCGTGTCTGGTATTTTTCTCAATTTCACTGGTTAAGATAGCTTTGACGACGATGCATTAAAATAGGACAGGCGTCTATTCGAATGTCAGAGGCAGCGGAAACAATATTGTAGCAAATACTTCTATCTCTTGACAGGCATGTGATACAGCGCACATGACCGTATCTAAAGTAGCAGGAGAGGAGGATTATTCCTGATGTATAATTCGTGCAATAGTAAAATACTGGTTATGGCAGGTTGGTCGGCACCCTATTTACAAACATGATGCAGTAATTTTAGGAGTGAATAATGGTCTCCTACCAGCAAACCATTCATCCAGTCCCGCCCCAACGGTAGGGTTTTCCGGATGGCGGAATAAACAGGCAGATCGTTCTATTCGTTCAAGGAGCTGCCATATCCAAGGGTGCTGGGATCCTTTAACTCACTCATATTACGGGCTAGAAAAGGACACTATCCATCCCACGTCCCGAATTTGCCCTGTTGATATTCTTCGTAGGCCTTCCGGACTTCGCCCTCGGTGTTCATGACGAATGGACCTCTGGCGACGACCGGCTCGTTTAGCGGCTCGGCGTGGCCGAACAACAGGATGCTTTCTTTATTCGCCGTCACTTCCAGAGATTCGGCATCGTTTTCGAACTCGACCAGGTGTAACTCCTCAACGGCGGTTCCGTTGACCTCGAGTTCGCCGCGGATGACGTAGAAAAAGATATTTCTGTCCGGGGAGATATCAATATTAAATTGACCGTCCGGTTCAAATTCTACTGTGCTCAGAAAGACATCCGTTATCGACTCAAACGCACCGTCGGTGCCGTTCCATTGACCGGAGACCAGGTTGAGCGTGACCCGTTCATCATCCAGTGAAATGGACGGAATTTCATCTGCCTGCAGGCCCCGGTAATACGGATCCTTCATCTTATGCCTTTTTGGCAAATTCAACCAAAGCTGCAGGATTTCCAGGTCACCGCCCTGCTCTTTGAACTCCTCGGAGGAGATTTCGGCGTGGATGAGCCCGCGGCCGGCGGTCATCCACTGGACGCCACCGGCGTCAATGACGCTTTTGTTACCGTCTGAATCCTTGTGGGCAATATCACCGTCCAGGATGAACGTCACCGTCTCCATCCCCCGATGCGGATGCGGGCCAAACGGCAGCCCAGTATTGTTTGGTTGATACTTCTGTGGTCCATGGTGATTCAAAAACAGAAATGGATCAATCTGATCCAATTTCCTTGTTGGTAGGGGCGACCATGTGATGAGATCCTGAATGGTGCTGTATTCTGCCTTGTGTATCTGCTTTATAGAACGCATAGCTCTTCCTCTTTCGTTTTAAGTGATGTCAATCAGATTAAATTATATTGAAATTCATCAATATAAATCCGTAAAATTTTTTAATCCGGGTTTTTTGCATCGAGCAGATCTTCGAATAGCTCCATAAATTGCTCAATGCCCGGCACATTCGGCGAGAGCAGCAGATGCCGGCTTTGCTTTTCTGTGTGTATTAACCCACTCTCTCCGAGCAGCT
Organism: Candidatus Neomarinimicrobiota bacterium; assembly: GCA_021734025.1. NCBI lineage: Bacteria > Pseudomonadati > Fidelibacterota > Fidelibacterota bacterium. The sequence goes on along the minus strand of JAIPJS010000001.1, from coordinate 14,276 downwards.
TCAGGTGATGCGAAACCGTCGGCTGCGAAAGCTGCGTCAACTCCTCGGCCTTCTCGCAGCTCAGCTCGCCCCGTTCATAGATCTCCAGTAACAACCGCACGCGGGACGGATCGCTTAGTACCTTCGCCGTCTTCACTATCCTGTCTATTCGTTGCTTATTCATATATTGAAATGTATCGATATGTTGGAAATATGTAAAGGGTCTGTTGGTTTGCAAGAAAGAAATGACCAATAAAATGTTCCGTAGCGGCTAACCTAAATGACCCTTTCAGGGGTTGAAACCCCTGAAAGGGTCACAACACTCAGGTTAGTAATTTTACCCTAAGTGTGGATTTGCTAATGGGCGTTGGGTTATATCTGTAAGGAAACATTGTAAAACCATAGCATGCTGAGGCTCAACTGCTAATAATATCTCTTTTGCAAATCATTGTAGAGGTGTGCCCTAACCAGAGATACTAACGCCTCTGATACACCTCTACCATGAGATCGAACGCGGTGAATTTTATAAATATGTAGGGACGCGGTTTACCACGTCCGGTATTTTATGTCACCCGGACCTTTCGGACGCGATGAATCGCGTCCCTACAAGAATGCTTTAAAGGCTACTACTTCCCCTCAACCGGCATAAACCGATACGAGAAGGTCTTGGCTTCGTTTTTCACCCGGAATTCCTCGGCCGGAAATGCCTGTGGCGACCAACTGTCAAATCCGCCGACGCCCATCATCTCCGCATCAATATTCAGATACGTTTGTGGATCGGAGTTCATCATCCAGGAGTAAGCACTCCGCTCCAGCTCTTCTCTGGGATAGTGAGTAACGCCGAATCCGAACAGTCCATCCGAGGTAAAGTGCAGTCCGGTGCCGTTCTTATCGGTGATTTGCATCCACCGGGTGTCAACCTTGTACCCGTTCTCCTGTGGCTGGGAGTAATCCACGAATTCGCTGGCGACGTCGGAATTGTATATTCCGACCATCTCCAGTTTCCGATCGGCATAGGTCGGACGTGGGCCCCGGCCATACCATTCAATTTGATTGAATCCCCGCGCTACGACGAGTCGGGTGCCAAAACGCGGCATATATTCGCTGACCTTCGATCGGCCGGGTTCGTATTTTCCGGTGACTGCCACTGCACCAGTTCCATCGATGGTATATTGCAATTGATAATTGGCTTCAACCCTGGGCAGGCTGGCGTAGATGGTCACCACCACATCGTCATCGGTCTCCGTGGTCACAGAATCGACGCTCCATGCCGAGGCATCCTTCCAGATCATTGTCCGGTGCAGCTCCTCGAACCGCTCCTTGCCCATGGAACCGTAATCGTTATCGGTCATGGGGCGCCAGAAGTCCGGCATCGGCCCGCGCTCCAGGAGCACCTTCCCGTTGTAGCGATAGGTCTCCATTTCGCCGGTGACCTTGTTGATCTCAACGGCGAAATTCTTGCCGGAGATGGCGACGGTGTGATCGGACGACCGGGCGACCTCGGGTGCACCGCCACCATTGGCCATCGCAGGCGTGAACCCAGTTTCCGGCACTTTAAACTGATCCCACGCCAGCTGGAATCCCTTCTCTGCGTAGAAAGTCTTCTCCTTTGTGTCAAACCGGAAGTTCACGTGGTACTCTTTCCCGTCCTGCATTTCCACATCGTCCAGATTCACCTCGTACTCTGTCTCCTCGCCTGCATCGACATCCAGATCATCTATGGTACCGGACTGAATAATCGTTCCGTCCTCGATAATTTCCCATGTCCCGGTTACCGCATCCTGCAGATTGGTAAAATCATAACGATTCATAATCCGGAATCGGCCTTCGGCGACATCTACCGGTTCCACGTGCACATACCGGTAGTGATATTTCAGCGCGCTGAGTCCCGGGTGCGGCTTTCCATCGCCGGAGATCAGGCCGTTCATGCAGAAATTGTTGTCGTTATTCAGTCCGTGAGGATGCTCGAACCAGCCGCCGTACGCCAGAAACTTTTGCTTTCCGGAGATGTCCTGATACGCTTCCGGTACCTGCGCCCAGAGCGACTGATCGCGCCAGTCCCACACAAACGCACCCATAAACTGCTCCATGGTATCGATGATGCTCCAGTAGGCATCCACGTTTCCATTGGTGTTGCCCATGGCATGTGTGTATTCACAGAGGATGTAGGGCCGGTCACCGTACTTTTCCATCATCCGGAGTGCGTAATCCACCGATGGATACATATTGGACTTCACGTCGGAGTGGAGCGTACCGTCGTAATCCTCCGCGCCTTCGTAGTGCACCGGACGCGTGGTATCCGCTTGATGTGCATGATTATACATCGCCTTGATGTTCGGGCCGTCGCCGGCTTCGTTGCCCAGCGACCACATAATCACCGACGGATGATTCCGATCCCGCTGTATCACCCGGTCGATTCGATTCACCTGCGCGGCCTTAAAATCCGGATTGTGCGCTACCCGGTTTCGTTCGTTGGTTCCGAATTCATGGGTTTCGTTATTCGCCTCATCGATGAGATACAGGCCGTACTTGTCACAGAGATCGTACCATTCCGGCGCATTGGGATAGTGACTCGTCCGTACAGCATTAATGTTGTGCCGCTTCATGATCCTGATATCCTGCATCATCTGCTCACGCGTGACCGTATGGCCTGTTTCCGGATATTGCTCGTGCCGGTTCACACCCTTGAACCGCACCGGTTCTCCATTCACCAGGAACCTATTCCCATCGATTTCTACCCGACGGAATCCCACCTTTTGGGGGATGACTTCCAGGATCTGGCCGTCACTATCTTTTAACGTGATGACAAGATCGTACAGATTCGGATATTCGGCGCTCCAGCGATTCACGTCATCTATGATATGAGAGGTGCCCTGGAAGACATACTTTTCGCCAGATGACTCGACTGCCGCTTCATCCTCGACAATCGCTTCACCTGTGGAATCATACAGAACATATGAGACGGAAGACCCGGCCATCTCTTCCGAGATCACCTCACCCTGGAGCCTGAATACGCCATTTTCGTAGGAATCACCCAGAGATGAGTACACCGAGTAATCCCGGATATAGGTCGAGCCCGGCGACCAGAGATAGACATCCCGGAAGATGCCGCTGAGCCGCCAGAAGTCCTGATCCTCCAGGTAGGCGCCATCCGTCCACCGAATCACCTGGACTGCCATGAGGTTCTCGCCCTCCTTCAGATACGGCGTGAGGTCAAATTCTACCGGCGTCCGGCTCCCCTGGCTGTAGCCCACCTGTTCCCCGTTCACCCAGAGATAAAAGCCCGAATCCACGCCGTCAAATACCACATGGGTCTTTCGATTCTGCCAATCCTCCGGGACGATATACGTCCTTCGATACGAATGGACGGGATTAAAATCTCTTGGAGCGCGAAAATTCTCCTCATCAAACGGATACTCGATGTTGAGATAAATCGGAATGCCGTAGCCCTCGACCTCTACGTTCGACGGGACGGTAATCATATCCCAGCCGGAATCGTCGAACTTTGACTGATAAAAATCTTTGGGACGATCCGCCGGCTTTTTGATGGTCTGGAACTTCCACTCTCCATTCAGACTTTGATGCCACGGAGATTGTTCGTATTCGTAACTTAGCGCCGCCTCTTCGCTGGGATACGTCATTTTGGTGACGTGCGGCTCGACAGTATTCACCTGGAAAACGCGCGGATTGTCCCAGTTCGGACGGTCACTCATGTCCGACTGAGCCACAAGCATTGTTGAGAACACGCCTGCCAGAATTAGTAACATCGGCAGTGTAAGAAATAATTTCTTCCCCATAGATGACCTCGCCTGATTTAGATTTTCGGTAAATAGTTAGGTGAAACGTGCCCTCCCGAATCCCCGGATTCAGTACTGCTTTTCCCCCAGGGAAGATGCTTACACGCGCCTGGTGTAATGCGTTGCCGGGACATCCCGCAGTCTCTCCGCTGCTGCCTCGGCGGTGATGTCCCGCTGCGGATTGGCCAGCATCTCGTAGCCCACCATGAACTTCTTCACTGTGGCCGATCGCAACAATGGCGGATAGTAATGCATATGGAAATGCCACTCCGGATGCTCTTCACCGTCGGTCGGCATCGGATGAAAACCCGCCGAATACGGAAATGACGTATTAAACACATTATCGTACCGGATTGTGATTTGCCGGATTACTTCCGCCAGCGCCGATTTTTCGATCTTATCCATTTCCAGGAAACTTCCGAGGTGGCGTTTACTCACCAGGAGCACCTCGAACGGCCACACTGCCCAGAACGGCACCAGCACAGCGAAATGTTCGTTCTCCACGACGATTCGCCGGTTTTTCTCCTGTTCCAACCCCAGATAGTCACAGAGCAGACACGAATCGTGTGATTCCATGTACTCCCGCTGATTAACCAATTCTTTCGCCGGTTCATCCGGGTTGGTCTTCTGTGCCCAGATCTGCCCATGCGGGTGCGGATTGCTGCACCCCATGATCTGTCCTTTATTCTCAAAGATCTGAACGTAGTTAATATTCTCCCGCCCCCCGAGTTGCCGGTATTCATCCGTCCAGAGATCCACTACCTCTTCAACCTGTGAGACCTCCATCTCCGGCAGCGTCAGATCGTGCCGTGGCGAGAAACAGATGACCCGGCAGGTACCCTGTTCTCCCTGTGCAATCAGTAGATCGTCTTCATCGACATTTGCCTCCGGAGTGTCCAGTTTCAGTGAAGCGAAGTCATTGGTAAAGACGAACGTGGAGCCATATTCTTCATTTTGTTCACCACCGGCTCTGGTATTACCGGGGCAGAGATAACAGTCCGGATCGTACTTCGGACGCGTATTCTGCGGTGCGTCCTCTTCCTGGCCCTGCCACGGTCGCTTCGCCCGGTGGGGACTCACCTGTACCCAATCGCCGGTTAACGGGTTCAATCGCCTGTGTGGATGGTCGTCAAAATTGAAGGAGGTCATGGTGTGATTCCAGGGTTAATTAATTCTCTTTTAATCTTAATCAGTATTAAGTATAAAAGTGTTCAAGTGTTCGGGTGTTCAAGTGTTTAGGTAAAAAACGTCATGTGTCGAGTGTCCTGAGTCATGTGTTCGAAATACAAAGGTTGTTGGTAGTACCTGCTTTAGCGGGGTTTTGTTTGTTGTTATTTGTTAGTAGTTGGTTGTTCGAAATATCATTTTGAGTCATTCAATTCTCTATCGCCTAGTTGAAGTCTTCACCACGAACTACCAACCACGAACTACCAACAGTTTTTCCTTTTCTCTGTTCTCCCTTCCCTTCTTCATTCTTCATTTTTCATTCTGTCGTTTCTTCTTAAACACAGCTGATTAAGAGTAAGATTATGATTAAGATTAGGAAACCCCACCCTTATACCTTATACCTTATACCTTATACCCTATACCCTATACCCTATACCCAATCCCCATCCACGATCATCGTCCCGCCCATAATCCGGCTCACGTAAATCAACGCGTCTTTGCCAAAGTCCTCCTGGTAACGTTTTTTGATATAGGCCGAAAACTCCTCCAGCGCATCGGCCTGCACCAAGTTAATGGTACATCCCCCGAAGCCTGCGCCCATCATCCGGCTGCCGAGTACGCCATCGATGTCACCGGCGGCATCGGCCAGGAAGTCCAGTTCCACGCTGCTCACTTCGTACTTGTTGCTGAGTCCGTTGTGGGAAGCGTTCATAAGCTCGCCGAATTCTCGGAAGTCCTCCTGCTCCAACAACCCGCACGCCTTTTCCACACGCAGGTTTTCCTCCACTACGTACTCGCACCGTTTATAAACCACCGGATCGAATTCTGACTGGTGTTTTTGCAGCAATTCCAGGGAGACATCTCGCAGGCTCTCGATATCCGAGTCATATTTCCGCAGAATCGCCACTCCCGCTTCGCACTGGCTGCGGCGGACGTTGTACTCCGACGTCGCCAGTTCCCGGCGCACCTGGGTATCGCACAGCACAATCCGAAGATCGTCGCGTTCGAACGGATAGTACTCAAAATCCAGGCTGCGGCAATCGAGTTTAAAAACTCTTCCATCTTTGCCGTGAATATTCGCAAACTGATCCATGATACCGCAGTTGACACCCACGAAGTTATTCTCCGCTTTTTGTCCCAGCAGTGCCATGTCCGTACGCGATATATCAAAATCGAATAGTTTGCTCAATCCCAGGATAAGGCCGCCTTCCAGTGCCGCTGAGGAGGACATGCCGGCGCCGATTGGGATATCACCGCCGAAAACGCAGTCGAATCCACCTGGGGAGAATCCGGCTTTCTTCAGCACATCCACCACGCCCAACAGATAGTTCGGCCAGCCCAGGTCACTCTTTTCCAGGGAATCATCTTTGGTGGAAAATTCGAACGACTGCTCCATATCTGCCGAGTAAATATTCGCGGTATCTGTACCGTTGGCCGCCAGCGCAAATATGATGCTCTTGTCGACGGCTGCAGGCAAGACAAATCCGTCGTTATAATCCGTGTGCTCTCCGATAAGGTTTACCCGGCCAGGGGAGCGGACGATAATGAGCGGTAAAATGTCAAATTTGTTCTCGAACTGTACTTTGAGGTACTCAGGTGTCATGGCAGGGCATTTCCTTTGACTGATGATTGTTAGTGTGGCGGAAAAGTGAAGCAGATAAACTTAACTCATCAGGTCAGCCAGTGCAACATTTACCGCCTTGCCGAGGTCACCGCCGACCACCGGTTCTTCGTCATTCAATACTGCCTCGGTAAACTGCTTTATCAGCGGCCAGTGTACATTGGGATGGGGCGGATGCTCTTCCGTCCAGACTCGTTCAGTGGTCTTCACTTCCAAAGATTTTCCGTTGAGTACCGGCACGTGGATCGATCCGCGGGTTCCATAGATGTCCAGAGTATCCTGCGGCTCCGAGGCGGCATGGGTGACGTTGAGTACCGCCATTGTCCCCGATTCGCACCGAAAAATTGCGGTTCCCGTGTCCTCCACCTCGCGATCAAATACCAGGGTATCCAGCAGACCGGTCGTCTCCTCCAGTTGGCCAAACAGATGCTGAAACACCTCAATCCGGTGGCACCCGAAATCCCACATCGGTCCGCCGCCGGATTGTGTCTTATCCAACAGCCAGGCCCTCGGTTCGCCCGGTTTGCGATCGAAATATTCAAAGGCATTCACATGGGCATAGACCGGATGACCGATTTCACCCTCAGCAATTAACCCCTTTATCCGATCGAGAATAGGATAAAAATGCCGGTAATAGGCGACGCCGAGTTTTACACCGTTTTCCTCCGCCGCATCAATCATTGCATTGCACTCCTCCGTATTCAAAGCCATTGGCTTTTCACACAGGATATGCTTTCCGGCTTCGGCCGCCGCAATGGTGATCGGTGCATGCAGGTTTACCGGCGTTGCGATGTACACGGCATCTAGGGTATCGTCCGCCAACAATTCTTCCCAGGTTTCGTACCAGCGATCGGCGCCGAATTCATCGGCGAACTCCTGCGCCAGTTCATTCCGCTTTCGGTTGATCGCAACCAGGTCACACTCTGGCAGTTCCCGCAGAGCCGGTGCAACTCTTTTTTCGGCAATATCGCCCGTTCCGATAAGTCCCCATTGTAACTGTGTCATATATAATTCGCCTCCCTCGCCATCCTGAAAATTTATTACTCTAAGAGTGGAATTGTCCCATATCAATCATGCCAGAATCTCTTCAATCTGCTCTAACTCGTTCTCGCTGAAGTCAGGGTTATCCAGTGCTTCGACGTTCTCCTCAATCTGTTCTACCGAACTCGAACCGACCAGTACGCTTGTGACCTGCGGATGTCTCAAAATCCATACGATGGCCATCTGCGCCAAGCTTTGGTTCCGTTTCTTCGCCAAATCATTCAGCGCCGCCACCTTTCGGAGTTTCTCTTCAGTAATGTCGGAGCGCTGCAGAAAGGTTTCCTCCCTCGACGCCCGGGAACCCTCGGGAATTTCCACCAGATACTTATCCGTCAGGATTCCCTGCGCCAGGGGTGAAAAGACAATGCTGCCGGTTCCCGTCTCTTCCAGGGCATCAAGTAAATCGTCCTCTATCCACCGATCGAACATATTATACCGCGGTTGGTGAATCAAAAACGGCGTGCCCAGCGATTCCAGGATCTCGGCTGCCTGGCGGGTTTTATCCGCCGGATAGTTCGAGATACCCGCGTAAAGCGCCTTCCCCTGGCGTACAATTTGATCCAACGCCATCATCGACTCCTCCAACGGCGTCTCCGGATCCGGTCGGTGGTGATAGAATATATCCATGTAATCCAGCCCAAGTCGCTTCAGACTCTGATTGCAACTGGCGATAATGTATTTCCGGGATCCCCAGTCGCCATATGGTCCCGGCCACATCCAGTAGCCTGCCTTGGAGGAAATAAGAAGTTCATCCCGGTACCTGGCAAGGTCTTCCTGCAGTATCTTTCCAAAATTCTTCTCCGCCGATCCCGGCGGCGGACCGTAATTGTTCGCCAGGTCGAAGTGAGTGATTCCCAGGTCGAACGCCCGGTGAATTATCGCCCGCATATTGTCCAACGCATCCACATTGCCGAAATTATGCCACAATCCCAGTGATACGGCCGGCAGATGGATTCCGCTGTCTCCACATCGTCTGTAGGCCATCGTGTCGTAACGAGATTCTGCCGCTGTGTACGTCATCTTGGTTGCTCCGTCAGTTGTTCAGTGATTGTATTTCGTTTATTCGTATCCGTTGGGATATTTCGATTGCCATCGCCATGTATCCTCACACATATCCTCGATGCCGCGTTTCGCCCGCCATCCCAGTTCGGCTTTGGCTTTGGACGGATCGGCATAGCATTCGGCAATATCGCCCGACCGCCGGTCGGTGATTTCGTACGGAATATCTTTGCCGGAGACTTTCTCGAATGCCTGAACCATCTCAAGCACCGAATAACCGCTTCCCGTGCCCAGATTATACGTCACCACTCCCGGATCATCCCGGAGTTTTTCCAGCGCCTTCAAATGTCCCCTGGCCAGGTCCACCACATGGATGTAATCCCTTACACCCGTGCCATCTTTGGTTGGATAATCGTTTCCGAATATCGAGAGTTTTGGAAGTTTTCCCACTGCCACCTGCGAAATATACGGCATCAAATTATTCGGAATCCCGCTGGGATCTTCGCCGATTTCACCGCTCGGATGTGCTCCCACAGGATTGAAATACCGGAGAATGGCGGTATTCCAATGATGGTTCGCGGTGTGGAGATCCCGGAGAATTTCCTCGATCATTAGTTTTGTCCGGCCGTACGGATTGGTGGCGGACAGTGGAAAATCTTCGGTAATCGGTACGGTTTCAGGATCACCATACACTGTGGCTGATGAGCTGAACACAATATCGGTTACATCGTATCGCTCCATCACTTCACAAAGTGCCAGGGTACCGGTAATATTGTTGTGATAATACGCCAGCGGTTTTTCCACCGATTCTCCGACAGCCTTCAAACCGGCAAAATGGATCACTGCATCAATTACATGATTATGGAACACTTCGGTGAGACCCTGTTTATTTAACAGATCAACCTTATAAAACTCTACCGATTTATCGGTGATACGCTCAACCCGGTTCAGTGCTTCCTTCTTACTGTTGGACAGGTTATCTACAACGATAACTTCAAATCCGGCGTTCAGTAATTCCACGCAGGTATGGCTGCCGATATACCCGGCTCCCCCGGTGACTAAAATGGTCTCTGGCACAATAACTGTCTCCAATTGCAGGTTACGTTAATTTAGTATAATGTAACAAGAAAACCGGATGAAGTGTACCGGAGAAATGGGATATCAACTCCAGTCGTTTGAGAAATTAATGCAGGAAGGCTGCCAACTTGCGGTATAAAAAATGACCTGTCATCCCGAGTGAGAGCCAAGTGACTCGAACCGACGGATCTCACTCTTGACGCTAATTTGTGTACTTTTCGAGAGTCCTCATCTGAGAGGAGTCTCTGGGGAGACACTCGCTTCCGCACAGTCCGAATGACTTACTTAATACTATATGCATAAACCAACACCCGTCATCCTGAGCGACTCCGCGCAAGGGGAGGAGCCGAAGGATCTGGTTTTTTATTCTCCGGAGGTTGCTTTACGGGATTCCTCCGCTCACTAACGTTCGGTCGGAATGACTCTTTTTTTTACTTTGTCCGTAAGAAATACACCACCAGTCATCCCGCGCAACCGGAGGAGCCGAAGGATCTCGTCATTGAACCTCCGGAATATCACCAGCGAGATCCCTCCGCTCATCCGGCAGCGGCCGGATTCGGTCGGGATGACTGGTATTTCATTCCTTCTCCCCCACCACCCATGCGCTGTGCGAATCATCACGGAAAATCTGAGTGCCAGCGCCATTTCCTTCAATGAGTGCTGCAATCTTTTCCGGACTCAGGAAATGACTTCGCATAAACGCCAGTTTTTCCAAAAAGGCGACTACCTTCACTCCAAACTTGTGGATATCGGGTTCGCCGACGACTATTCGTCCGCCTGGTGTAAGCACCCGTACAGATTCATAGAGTGCAATTTCCTGGTCGCAGAAATGATGAAGAGCGTCTACAATCAAGACACGGGAAAACGTATTATCCGGAAAAGGCAGTTTTTCAATATGAGAAGAAACCGGTATAACGCCGGTTTTTTCCGCCGAGCGATCCAACATCGATCGATTCAGGTCCGCCACCACAATTTGGCTGAAATATGACTGGAGTTGTCCTGACACCCTGCCGGTCCCGCCGCCGGCATCCAGGAGTCTGGCTGGTGGAACATCCGGTTGCAGATACGGCAGTATTTCATCCTGATCCGGGGGCGGAATAAATTTCTCGTATACCGGCGCCAAAAAGGAGAAGTGATCCATTAGAACAGCCGCCGTGCGATAGTCATTTTTTCTGCCTCCTTGGTTCCCTCGTATATTTCCAGGATTTTGGCATCCCGGTAGAATCGCTGGATATCGTACTCATCAATATATCCGTAACCGCCATGCATCTGAAGCGCCTTGTCCACAGTCCAGACGGCATTCTCGCCGGTATAATACTTTGCCATCGCATTCAGGGAAGGGTCCATTTGGCCGTGATCCGTTTTCCAGGCTGCCTTGTATGTGATATCCCTGGCAAGTTCCACCCGTGTCGCCATCTCTGCCAGTTCGAACTGGATACTCTGGTTGGCTGCCAGCGGCTTTCCAAATGTCTTGCGCTCCTGGACATACTTCAGTGCCATATCCAAGGCGCCTTGAGCTAATCCAACCCCCTGTGCGGCAATCATTATTCTGGTTTGGTCGAAAAAATGCATCAGGTGATAAAATCCCTTACCCTCCTCGCCAATGAGGTTTGATGCAGGCACGTGTACATCTTCGAAGATGATCTCTGCGGTGTCCGATGCCCGTATTCCCATTTTCCCATGGATTTTGTGTCGAGTCACTCCGGGAACTTCCGCATCCACCAGGATCAGACTATACTTCTGTGTCCGTTTTTCCGCATCCGGATTCGTCACACACAACGCTACGATGTAGTTACAGACAGAACCGTTAGTGATAAACATCTTTGTCCCGTTAATTACGTATTCATCTCCCTGCCGTTCTGCACGGGTATTTGTACCGGCGACGTCGGTACCGGCGTCAGGTTCGGTATAGGCTCCGGCAAAAATTGACTCCCCGCTGGCTATTCCCGGTAAATACGTCTCCTTCTGTTGCTCAGTCCCAAACAGAATTATATTTTCCGAGCCAAATCCGGCACCAACAACAACCAATCCCAACCCCATATCGATTCTGGAAAACTGTTCCGTCACGAGGGCAACTTCCAGCCACCCACCACCGAGCCCTCCGTATTCCTCTGGGATCAGGATCCCGGTGAAACCGGTCTCCGCCCCTTTTTTGACCAGATCCAGCGGAACCTTTTCTTCTCGATCACATTCCTGGGCCAAAGGGCTAAATTCATTTTCCGCGAATTTGTAGGCCATTTCCTGCAATGCCTGATGCTCTTCACTCAATTGGTAATCCATATAGACCTCCCGATGTATTTTGTTGGGGACATACGTCTACATATGCTACTTATATTTGGAATGGAAGAACCTGCTCTATCCTAAAGTAGCCCTCCAGTTCAGCGTATGCTATAAATATTATGTCCCATATAAAAAAGCCCCGGAAATCGGGGCTTTTCTTCCAAACATCTATGGATAATCTATTTGTTACCCTTCACCACGTTGATCAGGCTCCCCTGGAGGATCATCTCCACCTGCCGATCAGTCATTGCGTGTTCGGCCTGGTAGGTTTCATCCTTGGTTTTATTCCGAACCTCTATAATCGTGCTTTGCTGAATAGCATTCCGTACATCCGGGATCTCCAACACGTCATCCTGGTCGATTTTGTCCCAATCAGATTCGTCCGCGAAGGTCAAGGGCAAAATGCCGAAATTTACCAGATTCTGCCAGTGGATCCGGGCGTAGCTCTTGGCCAGAACGGCTCTTAGCCCAAGGTATAGCGGAGCCAGCGCGGCGTGCTCCCGACTGGAGCCCTGTCCATAGTTTGAACCGCCAACGATGAGGGAGCCGGTTTCCTTCATTTCCATAGCACGATCATAATACGATTCATCCACCTGATAGTAGACGTACTTGCTAATCTCAGGGATGTTGCTCCGGTACGGCAGGATATTGGAGCCGGCCGGCATGATTTCGTCCGTGGAGATATCGTCGCCGACTTTAAGCAGCACAGGGCCCTCTACTGTTTCAGGCAGCTTGTCAAATTCGGGAAGTGGCTGGATGTTCGGACCCTTTTCAAGTTCAACAGTGCTCCCGTCCTCCGCCGGCGGCACCAGCATGTCGGTGTTGATGCGGATGGATTTCGGCTCTTCATATTTCGGGTAATCCATATCCAGCGTCCGCGGATCAGTAATTTCGCCGGTGAGCGCCGAGGCTGCTGCCGTTTCCGGACTCACCAGGTGCACCTGATCCTCCTTGGTGCCGGAGCGTCCCGGAAAGTTCCGCGGCACGGTTCGCAGGCTTATTTTCCCCGTAGCAGGCGCCTGTCCCATGCCGATGCAGCCGTTACAGCCCGCCTGATGAATCCGGGCACCTGAACGAATCAGTCTTCCGAGATAACTCTCGGCGGTCAGATTTTCCAGGATCTGTCGCGAAGTTGGGTTCACATCGAAGGAGACACGATCGTGTACCTGTTTTCCGTCGACAATCATCCCGGCGATGGCAAAATCGCGGAATCCGGGATTTGCCGAAGAACCGATGTATGACTGATAAATCTCTTTGCCGGCGATTTCCCTCACCGGTACTACGTTACCGGGGCTGGTCGGCTTCGCCACCAGTGGTTCGACTTTTGAAAGGTCAATCTCTTCGTATTCATCGTACTCGGCATCTTCATCGGCCAGAATTTCCGTAAACGCCTCTTCTCTGTCCTGTTGTTTCAGAAATCTGCGAATTTCATCGTCTGCCGGAAATACCGTCGAGGTAGCGCCAAGCTCCGTCCCCATATTTGCGATCACGTGCCGATCCATAGCGCTGAGGTTCTTGAGTCCCGGGCCGTAATATTCGATGACCTTACCAACGCCGCCGTCCACATCGTGGCGGCGAAGCATCTCAAGGATGACATCTTTGGCACTCACCCAATCCTGCAGTTCACCGGTGAGTTTCACGCCCCAGACCTTGGGCATCTTCACGTAGAACGGCTCACCGGCCATTGCAAGCGCCACTTCCAGTCCGCCGGCACCTGCCGAAAACATGCCCAGGGAACCTGCCGCGGGTGTATGGCTGTCCGAACCAAGCAGCGTTTTCCCCGGAACGCCGAACCGTTCCATATGCACCGGATGACTCACACCATTGCCCGGGCGGCTATAATATGCCCCGAACTTCTTGCAGGCGCTGCGTAAAAACAGGTGATCGTCCGGATTTTTAAAATCCTCCTGAATCAGATTATGGTCCACATACTGCGCAGACAATTCCGTCTTCACCCTCGGAATGTTCATGGCCTCGAACTCCAGCATGACCATGGTTCCGGTTGCATCCTGGGTCAGCGTCTGGTCAATTCTGATCCCTATCTCTTCCCCGGGAATCATCTCCCCCTCCACCAGGTGGTTAGCAATTAGCTTTTGTGTAACATTTTGTCCCATCTGAATTTATCCTCCGTTTTCAAGTTCGGTAATCGGATAGATCGTAAGTTGTTTGTTTAATTAACCCGTTGTGTGAAACTAGGCCAAGGCATGTTTCACCTGATTGAGCGGTCGTTTTTTGACAAATTTATTCACGTATTGGAGCAACGTAAACGCCGTGACTTTGGCTAAGACGCGCGTGGCCACCCCTGCAAAGGTTTT